>VFKH01000026.1 GCA_009885615.1 Parachlamydiales bacterium | reverse complement strand
TTTCATCATTCAATCCTTTCACCTTTTCAAATTTCATAAAATCCCAAATGGCTTGGAGTATCAAGGAAATCTGATATTGAGTCAAAACCCTAGTTTCGAAAGAGGTCTAATGGTAATGAGGCTGTGAGCTATGAGAGTATCTATACGTATATCTGAAATGATGATGTAAATATATTAACTTTAGTAATTTACTCTTCATGGGATAGTCAAAAGAGAAAGGGCCGTTTTGGCTCCGTAGGTCAGAATAATGTCAGCTCCTGCACGTTTAATTGCTAGAAGGCTTTCCATTAAAACCGATTCGAAGGGCAACCAACCATTCTGAGCGGCCGCTTGGATCATGGCATACTCGCCACTAACTTGGTAAGCTGCAAGAGGCAGAGAAGTAGCTGCACGCAGGGAGGCAATAACATCCAGATAGAAACCTGCTGGCTTAATCATAAGGATGTCTGCACCTTCTTCACTATCAAGAGCTGCTTCGACAAGAGCTTCTCTTTTATTAGCTGGATTCATTTGATATGTTTTTTTGTGGCCGTTACTTAAGGTTGAGGAGAGGGCCTCTCGAAAAGGGTGGTAGAGGCTAGAAGCATATTTGGCCGTATATGAAAGAATAAGAGTTTGAGTATAGTGAGCAGAGTCTAGGCTTTTCCTTATAGCCAAAATACGACCATCCATCATATCACTGGGAGCTACTATATCAGCGCCACTAGCTGCATGAAGTTTAGCCATTTCAGTTAAAAGTGCAACAGTTTCATCATTAGATACATACCCATGATTATTAAGAATTCCATCATGACCATGAGATGTATAGGGGTCCAGGGCTATATCACTAATGAGACAAAGTTCAGGGAGCTCTTTCTTTAAAAGAGAGAGAGCTTTTGGCAAAAGACCCTCCTCTCTTAACGCATAACTACCTGTTGAATCTTTTAAATTGTTATCAATCACGGGAAAAAGAGATATTGATTGCAGACCTTTTTTATGTAAAACTGTAACCTCTTTCAGGAGAAGGTCTAAAGAGAGCCTTTCACAACCAGGCATGCTTTTAATGATTTCTTTTTGATTATTACCGGGTAAAACAAAGAGAGGTAGTACAAGATCATGGGCATGTAAGCGCGTTTCTTGAACAAGCGAACGGATGGCATCGGTGTAGCGTAGTCTTCGGGGTCTTCTTAACATCCTTTTAAAATAAGGGGATTTGCCAAAAAAAAGCAAATCAAGATACCATTTGGAAATTATGAAAAATGATTATGAAGAATTTTCGGAAGCTCAAAAGGAGCTTCTTTCTTATTATGTGACAAATACTAGGGGGAATGTCTTTGCTCTGAGGAATCTCCCAGAGGTAATAAAAGGCGCTCTTTTTTCTCGATACTCACGCTCTGCTCTAGGGCTTCGATCGCTTTTGATCAAAGAATTTATTCAAAATGAAGAAACAGCCTTTGAAGCTATTGCTAAACCAAGAAATTTCCTGGGTCATGAAGGATCCGAAGATCAGATGGTTGCCACCCAAAAAGCACAAAATTTTTATGATCGTATTTTGGATGGATACGGGGATGATTCTATTGCTGAGCTTGGCGGAGCTCATTTGGCAATTGAAAGCGTTTCTATGCTGGCTGCCAAGCATATCGAAGATTGTCGTATTGGGGGGTCACCTCTAGAAAAATCAACGCGTTATATTTATTTTGATCAAAAGGTAGAGGGTGAATACCTTTTTTATAAGGAGCCTGTTTTAATGGCTTCTTCTTATCGCTCTCTTTATATTAGTACCTGTAATAGTCTTTTTGAAACTTATAGTAGTCTTATCCCCCAATTAACAGCCATTTTTGAAGAAAAATACCCACGTGATATAGCAACATCGAAAGCTGCTTATTCCGCTGCATTGCGTGCTAAGGTTCTCGATTGTTTAAGAGGTCTTTTACCTGCGAGCACCCTAACAAATATGGGTATATTTGGCAATGGACGCTTCTTTGAACAGCTCATTCATAAATTGCATTGCGGTTCCTTAAGTGAATTACAGGATATAGCAGAAACTTCGCATAAAGAACTTTCAAAAGTCATCCCTTCTTTTATATCTCGTTCTGAAAAGGAACATCATCATCACAGAGGTTATGAGGATTACTTTGAATCTTTACAAGCAGAGCTTAAAATGCTTACGAACGAACATCAGCCCCGCCTTAGTAAAGAAACTGCTGTAAAGGGATCGATGGTCCGTCTAATATATGCTGATAAAGATGCTACCCAAAGGGTTGCAGCAGCCCTTTTATCTAGCCATAGTCATAGATCATTACAAGAGTGGCAAGGCTATGCTAATACTTTAAATAATGAAGAGTTATTTAAAATTTTTGATAGTGTCACAGCAAATCGTCAAAACAGAAGACATAAGTCACCAAGAGCCCTTGAACATGCAACCTTTACTTTTGAAATAATGGCTGATTTCGGTATTTATAGAGACCTTCAGCGTCATCGCATGCTGACCCAGGAGCGTCAGCTTCTAACTACAGAATATGGTTATTGGATCCCTCATGATCTTATTGGAACTTCTATGGAAGGCTCTTATATTGCTGCTATGGAGAAGGGACAAGCGGTTTTTGAGCAGATTGCAGCTGACTTCCCTGAAGAGGCCCAATATGTTGTTCCAATGGCCTATAATGTGCGCTGGTATTTTCATGTTAATTTACGTGCTCTCCAATGGCTTTGCGAGCTGCGCTCTTCTCCTGCAGGGCACTCCACTTATCGTTTTATAGCACAGGAAATGGCTAAACAGGTTATTGAAAAATTTCCTTTACTAGAGAGTTTTCTGAATTTTGTTGATTATGATGGATATAACCTTGGAAGGATGGATCAAGAGGTTAGGCGTGTTACACAACAAAAAAGAAAAGAGTCAACTGTATAACCGATGAAGCAAGGATCCACATTCGGAGGAGCCCTTTTAATTGCTGGAATGACAATCGGGGCGGGCATGCTCGCTTTACCTGTTATCACAGGTGCTGCAGGGTTAATACCCTCGATAGCTATTATGATAGTCTGCTGGGCAGCAAGTCTCTTTACAGGGCTCTTATTTTTAGAAGTTAATCTCGTTTTTGATAGACCTGTTAACTTCATTACGATGGCCCAAAAAACACTAGGATCTGCGGGCAAAGGGATTGCTTGGGGGGCATATCTTCTTCTCCTATATAGTTTAACAGGCGCCTATCTTGCAGGCAGTAGAGCTTTTACAGACTTTTCTTTTGGACCATTTATTTTCCTGATTCTTTTGGGAAGTTTGGTTATTTTTGCTACTAAAATTATTGATTATGTAAATCGTTTATTGATGGTAGGGCTGCTTTTTTCCTACGTAGTAATGCTATTTTTGGGGAGTCCTTATATAAAAAAGGAACTCCTTATATATCAAAATTGGGGAGCTCTTTGGATGGCTACTCCCATTATTGTGGCAGCTTTTGGGTTTCAAATTATAATTCCCTCACTGACCACCTATCTACAGAGAGATGTGAAGAGAATTAAAAGGGCATTGATAATGGGCAGCGGCGCGGCGCTCTTTGTTTATCTGCTTTTTCAAGTTAGTATGCTAGGCTCTCTTTCACCAGAAAGTTTACGAGAAGCTTATAGACAAGGAATTCCAGCAACCTCAGTTCTTTCTAATTTACAAAATAACAGTCAAATTACTTTTGTAGCCCAAGGTTTTGCTTTTTTTGCTATTACCACATCTTTTATAGGGGTTTCATTAAGTCTTAAAGACTTTTTGACGGATGGCTTAAAAGGGAAAGTTCATAAGAAAAGCATAAAGCTTCTTTTTTTGATCTATGGCCCCCCTCTTATTTTTGTTATTTTTTATCCCAGAGCCTTTCTAATAGCTCTGGATTTTGCGGGACGCTTTGGGGCCCTTCTTTTAGGTATATGGCCTCTTTTAATGGTCTATAAAAAAAGACAAATGAAATTAAAAAGTTCTTATAGGGTCCCTGGTGGAACGTTCACTCTTATAGCGCTTTTCTTTATATATGCAGCTGTTATTTTTATAGGATTCATTAAAGGATGATCATGAGAATGCTGGGAAGTATCTTTCTTATAGCAGGAACATCTATTGGGGCAGGTATGTTAGCCTTACCGGTGCTTACAGCGGAAGCAGGGTTCTTTCCTTCAGCCGTGCTTTTTATTACTGTATGGGCTTTCACACTTTTTACAGCGCTCTTAATCGTTGAAGTTAATCTCTCTTTTACAGGAGATGTCGATCTTATTTCAATGACTAAGAAAATTTTAGGAAAAAAAGCTTCATCTCTCTGCGTTCTTCTTTTCCTTCTGCTACTTTACTCCCTAACAGGAGCTTACCTTGCAGGAAGCGGCTCTATTATAAGTGAGATGGTAGAAAGACGTTTTGGGTTTATAATACCAGAGGGTCTGGCTCCTATAATTCCCCTTATTATTATAGGGCTCTTTGTTTTCATGGGAACGCATGCAGTAGATAGAGCTAACCGGGTATTTATTGGATGTCTGGTGGGTACTTATGTAGGATTAGTTATCGCTGGTATGCCTTCTGTAATGTCAAGCAGCTTTACTTTACAGAATTACAAGCTGCTTTTTGGAGCAGTTCCGGTAGTTGTAACCTCCTTTGCTTTCCATATTATTATACCAACAGTTGTATCCTATCTTTCCTATAATGTAAGGCTTATAAAAAAAACTATTATTATAGGCAGCTTGATACCCCTTATCGTCTATCTTCTCTGGCAGTATATTATTTTGGGAGTAGTCCCTATTGAAGATATACGTAGAGCCTTAATAGAAGGCGCTCCTATTACGGAAGCCTTTGGTAATATTACAGGATCTCCTTGGATTATAAGTTTTGGAATGGGGTTTTCTTTTTTTGCTATTATAACCTCACTTTTGGGTGTTTCACTCGCCCTTTTCAGTTTTTTAAAAGATGGCTTTCAAAATAAAAGCAAAGGCAAGGGTCTGATGATCATGACTTTTTTACCCCCACTTCTTTTTGTAGAGATTTTTCCTAGAGGATTCATTATGGCTTTACAATATGCGGGAGTTCTTGTGGCCCTCCTGAGTGGAATCTTGCCAGCTCTCTTAGTTTATAGAGCCAGAATAAGGGGTTTTAACTCTTCTTATCGGGCCCCAGGAGGAGCGGCTGCCTTAATAGGAGCTGTTCTTATTTCGCTTCTAATTATTATTTCGGATATTATAAGTCAATGAATCAAGAAAGATTACTTACAGGAGATAGACCAACTGGGCGCCTGCATTTAGGTCATTTAGTAGGCTCTATCCAAAATAGGGTAGCCCTTCAGGATCGCTATGATTGTTATTTTATTATAGCCGATTTACATACTTTAACGACGAAACCGCGTAAAGAAGAGATTCTTAGAGCACGCGAGTCAATTATAGAGATGGTAACAGATTATATTGCATGTGGTATCGACCCCTTAAAATCAACAATTTATTTGCAGTCTGCCATTCACGCGGTCTATGAATTAAATCTGATTTTTTCGATGATGATTTCTCTTAATAGATTAACAGGCCTTCCAAGTATTAAAGAGATGGCAAAAGCTGCTCAAATAGATGATGAGGGAACCCCATTTGGACTTATTGGCTACCCTGTTTTACAGGCCGCAGATATTTTGGGGCCGCGTGCTGTAATAGTACCAATTGGGAAGGATAATGAATCGCATGTCGAGTGTACAAGAGATATAGCTCGGCGCTTTAATCATCTCTATGGGGAGGTGTTTCCTATGCCCGAGGCATTAATTGGCGATGTTGCTTCGTTGATTGGCACAGATGGCAAAGCTAAAATGAGCAAGTCTCTCAATAATGCAATTTTCTTATCAGACGATCCTAAGACAGTTGAGAAGAAAGTAAGGGGAATGTATACCGATCCAAATCGTATTCATGCAGATATTCCTGGCAGGGTAGAGGGTAATCCTGTTTTTACCTATCATGAGGCTTTTAATCCATGTAAAGCGCGAGTTGAATACTTTAAAGAGCAGTATAGATTAGGGGCTATTGGTGACATGGAGATAAAAAGGGCTCTTATAGAGGTTATTAATCAAATGCTCGCACCGATTCGTGAAAAGCGAGCGTTGCTGTTGGCAGATAAAGGTTATGTTGAAAAAATTATTGTACAAGGAACTGAAAAAGCCCGTATTGTTTTTGATGAGACTCTTAAAGAAGTGCGCTCTGTTATGGGACTTTCAGGAACGTGGAATAAATTAACGCGTGCTGCCAGAGATTATCAGCCTCCAGGGGATTAAGGTTACATGGAGTTTAAGTTAAAAAGCCCCTTTTTGCCCAAAGGCAACCAGCCAGAAGCTATAAGCCTCCTATGTCAGGGGGTATCTTTGGGAAAAAAAGCGCAAGTTTTACTCGGTATTACAGGTTCGGGCAAAACCTATACAATTGCCAATGTTGTTCAAAATATAAACAAACCAACACTTATTTTGGCCCATAATAAGACATTAGCTGCCCAGCTTTATGAGGAGTTTAAGGCGTTCTTTCCAGAGAATGCTGTTGAATACTTTGTATCCTATTATGACTACTATCAGCCAGAAGCCTATATTGCACGCACAGATACCTATATTGAAAAAGATATGGCTATTAATGAGCGTATTGAGAAGCTGCGTTTAAGTGCGACTAGGTCGCTTTTAGAGCGCGAGGATGTTTTGATTGTGGCCTCTGTTTCCTGTATCTATGGCCTTGGGATGCCTGAGTATTATGCCAAGATGCGTTTACGTGTTGAGTGTGGCATGCAAATAAGACGCGATGAGCTACTCCTGCGGCTTGTAAGCATGCATTATAAAAGAAATGACTACGATTTTGTGCGTGGAAACTTTCGAGCTCGTGGAGATGTTTTAGAGGTCTTTCCAGCCTATGAGGATGATATTGCTTATCGCATTGAATTTTTAGGAGATGAGATTGAACGTTTGAGCATTATCGAGCCCCTTACCGGGAGCGTACAGCAAAGACCTGATAATATAACAATCTATCCAGGCTCACACTTCGTTACCCCTGAAGATGTTCGCTTTAAAGCAATCCAATCTATTGAAAAAGAGCTTAAAGAGAGGGCTGATTTTTTTGAAAAAGAGGGGCTTTTGATAGAAAGGCAGCGTATTTTAGAGCGGACTAAATATGACATGGAAATGATGCGAGAGGTGGGTAGTTGTAAAGGCATTGAAAACTATTCCTATCATTTTAGTCAACGGGGTATAGGTGATCCGCCCTCTTGCTTAATCGATTATTTTCCAGATGACTTTCTTCTTGTTGTGGACGAATCGCATCAAACAATCCCTCAAATTCATGCAATGTATAATGGGGATCGTGCGCGTAAAGAGGCACTTGTTGCCTTTGGATTCAGGTTGCCCTCTGCTTTTGATAACCGACCTTTAAAATTCCCTGAGTTTTATAATAAAATTAATAGGGCTATTTATGTTTCAGCAACGCCTGGAAAATGGGAGATTTTAGAGGCAGAAGGGGTTGTTGTTGAGCAAATTATCCGTCCAACAGGTCTCCTAGATCCACTTATTGAAATACGTTCAGCTAGAACACAGGTAGATGACTGTATCCATGAGATAAGAGAAGAGATCAAAAAAGGTCATCGTATCCTTGTCACAACCATTACAAAAAAGCTCTCGGAAGAGCTTGCAAGCTATCTTTCAGAACTGGATATAAAAGCAAAGTATCTCCACAGCGATATTGATACCATCGAGCGCGTAGAAATTATTAGGGATTTAAGAAGAGGTATATTCGATGTTCTTGTAGGCATTAATTTACTTCGTGAAGGATTAGATATCCCAGAAGTTGCTCTTGTGGCAATTTTAGATGCCGATAAAGAGGGTTTTTTACGCAGTGAAACAGCTCTTATACAGACATGTGGAAGGGCCTCTCGTAATTCTAAAGGGCGCGTAATTCTATATGCAGACAAAGAGACCACGGCTATTAAAAATACAGTTCAGATTACTTTAGAGCGCCGAAAGTTCCAGGAAGAATATAATAAGAAACATGGAATTACTCCTACAACTGTTATTAGAACTATGGGAGGGGGTTTTTTAGAGGCAGAAGTGATTGCTCCTCTTCTAGATAAGCATGTGGATGTTAAAGAGCTCAATCAAAAGATTGTCCACTTAGAAAAAGAGATGAAAAAAGCAGCTAAAGAATGGCGCTTTGAAGAGGCAGCAACTTTCCGTGATGAAATTCAAAAAGTTCAAAAGCTTTTAATTTTTTATAGCGGCTCAGACTAGTGGATAGCAATAATAGAACCTTTATAATAAGTCTCGATAAAAGCATGTAATTCAGGGCCTGACATAGCCTTTTTAAGAGCCTGGAGCTCAGGCCTTAATTCCTCCCCAGTACGTATTACGATAATATTAGCATAGGGAGAGTCGTTCTCCTCTTTTATAAGAGAATCGCGTGCTAGCGTAAGGCCGGATTGAAGAGCATAGTTTGTAGGAATAATGGCACCATCAAGTTCTTGATAGCTGTGCACAAGTAAAACGCTATCGACTTCAATTATTTTTAAAGGTGAGAACCCTGCCTTCTCCATTAAAAGGAGGGCTCTTTTATTATTTGAAGGATCAATAGGTAGAGCTATTCTTTCTATCTTTTCAAGGTCTTTAAACTTAGCGGAATAAAGGCCCATAGGTTCTATGTGGACAGCTGTTAGAGAAGTTAAGGGATAATTACATTGAGAGATTTGTTCTTTTAGAAAAGGAGCGTGTTGAAAGAAGTTGGCATCAGCCTCTCCTTCTGCAACGGCACGGTTGGCAATGTAGTAGTCTTCTACAATGATAATATCTAAATCAATACCTTGTGCTTCCAGTAGGGGTTTAGCAATTTCTTCCAGCATAACAGCATGAGGTACTGGGGAAGCAATAATTTTAAGGGTTTTCCCAGGACGATCACAGCTAAATAAAAAGAGGCAGGTGATCAAAAAGAGGTATCTCATAACCCTCGTTTTTTATTAATAGAGCGCCCTATACAGTTAAACAATCCTTGAATAAGCTCAACGAGTAAAATTAAAATAATAACTGTACATACCATTAAAGGGGTATTAAATTGATAATATCCATAATAAACAGCTACTTTACCAAGACCTCCGCCCCCAACAAGCCCAGCCATTGTGCTGTAGCCAAGGAGGCTGATAAGAAGATTCGAAAAATTACGCAGGAGGCTTGGAAGCGACTCAGGAATAAGTATATATCGAGCGATTTGTAGAGGAGTAGCACCCATAATAAGAGCTGATTCAATGATTGCAGGGCTAACTTCTTTAAAGGAACTTTCAGCAAGTCTAGCAAAAAAAGGGATAGCTGCAACTGTAAGGGGCACTATCGCAGCCGTTGTTCCAAGGGATGTTCCTATGATTAGCCGAGTTAGAGGGATGAGGGCTATAATTAAAATGGCAAAAGGAAAAGAGCGCGTGATATTAACAAGTAAACCAACCAAGCGGTTTAAAAAAGGACGGGGTGTCACTCCTTCTTTAGAGGTAAAGACCAAAAAAAGGCTCAAAGGCAGCCCGCATATAAGAGCTAGAAGCCCACTTGTAAAAACCATGTAAAGCGTAGCAAGTGTAGCGCTAATTAACATTTCAGCCTACTAACAGTAACACCTTTAGACTTAAGAAAATTAATAGCCTTTTCTGTTTCAGGGCCAGTTAAAGAAATTAAGAGTTCACCCATAAGCTCGGTCTGAAGTGTGTCAATAGAACCTTGAAATATATTAATTTCAATGTCGTGCTGTTTAATAAGCTGAGAGATAAGGGGCTCTTTAGCTGCTTCCCCACGAAAAGAAAGACGTAGGCAGTCTTTTGTAAGCTCCTTATTGGGGGCAAGATGCATTTTTTCCAACAGGGATTTAGTAACAGGATGTGAGGGGCTACCAAAAACCTCAACAAGTGCTCCCATCTCTACTATTTCTCCTTGGTCCATAACAAGAACAAAGGAAGCTAAAGCACGGATAAGCTCCATTTCATGAGTGATTAGAATAATTGTAAGCCCCTGTTTATTAAGCTTTAACAAAAGTTCTTGGAGTTCTTTTGTGCTTTGAGGGTCAAGGGCTGAAGAAGGCTCATCTAGTAAAAGAACATCTGGACTTGCGACAAGGGCTCGGGCAATGGCGGCTTTTTGTTTTTGACCACCGCTGAGTTGAGCGGGATAGCGCTCTTTTAAAGAAGAAATCCCTACAAGGTCAAGGGCTTTTTTAGCCAAAAGGGGGTCTTGTCCCTTAATAATAAGGGGTAGTTCCACATTTTCGAGGACTGTTCGAGAGGAGAGGAGTGGAAAATGCTGAAAAACAATCCCTATTTTCTGAGTAGCTCTAATAAAACCTTCAGAGGGGGTATTAAGGCCGCATAGACAGCGAAAGAGAGTCGACTTACCTGCACCGCTAGGGCCTATGATACCAAAAATAACACCCTCCTCCACTTGGAAAGAAAGATTTTTTAAGAGGGTACGCTTACCTAAAGTGACGTAAAGATGATCAACCGTAATCATAATCAAAGATTTTACGGTAAATGCAGATTTACGACCTAATGGGAAGGACAGTTGATAGCATATTTTTGACAGAGACTGGAGAGAAATCCTCCTAAGACATCTAAAATTCTATCAACGGATAAGCAGACTGACTCTTGATTATCCAAATTCATATAACTCTCCAGAAGAGATCTTTCGTCAGCGGCATGCTGAGTGTCTGCTGCAATATGGACACTAAAGTATTCTAGATCTGGAGGGCGCTGTATTTGATAGTGTTCTTTTAGTCCTGCAATCTTTGAGATGCATATGGCAGGGATCTGACTTTCATAGGCGTAAAGAGCAGCAATGCCTTCGACTGTAGTATGGTTTAAACAGATAGCACGAAATGTCTGGATTAATGTCTCTATGGAGGGTGCTGGGGTATGATTCATAAGGTCAGATTCACTTACGCCGAGAGCTTTTACAAAATTTTGCCATAGATCAGGGTGGTTAGGGCAGCCGGCCTCTTCATCGATAAGATTTTGTAGTAAGAGGCGGCGTGTTTGAGCATCTTCTGTATGAGAATGTAGAGCAGAGAGGTAGGTAGGGAATGCCTTTACATGGTGATAATAATTCTGAGCATAATCCTGTAAGCATTCAAGAGAGAGCTCACCCCGTGACCATGCTTGATAAAAAGGATGGAGTAGTAGATGCTTTGTTTGAATTAAAGCGTCTATTTTATTAATAAGGGGTTCTTTCATGTAACCTTTCTCCATTTTCAAATAAAGTACTTACTTTGAGTTTTTTTCACAATATAAAAAGTCTAAAAGCGCTCCACGCGGTCCATCACTTTGAGAAATAAAGCCTTTTCGGATCTCATTATCTGTTAAACATAAAGGAGAAGGGTGATCTTTTTTTTTCCATAGGCGGGTTTTATAAGAGAGTCGTCCAATAAAAAATAGGAAGCTCAGGAGAGAAACTCCTGGAATAGCAAGAAGTAGAAGGTCTTTTCTTTTTTCTATTAAACTGCCAAAGAAGCGACGCCAGAAAGATTTAAAAACGCGGGAGGCAAGGAATTCCTCGAATACAGGCTCTTCAAAAACAGCTCGGATTGCATGAATCATTTCATGGGCAATAATTTCGTTTTTCTTATAAAAAAGAAGGCGTTTTCTCTGTAGAAAATAAGGCTTTATATGGATTTTTACCCTGTAATCATCATCAATAAAAGTAGCAGCGGCCTCAAGAAGGGTTAATCCTTTTTTAGTATAACAGCAGGAGGCCCAAGAGGGGCGCATTTGAAAAATATCTTCTACTATGTCCAGGGAATCTTTGAGATCTTCATTTTCCGGTAAGTTCAAAAGGTAGAGAGCTCGTTTCTCGAAATCAAGCCAGTTTTCCTGAGGACCTGGAATAATACCTTTATATAAAAGTGTAGGCCAATTAGGGTACATAGAATCCAAAAATAATAAAATTTTACCCTTAAAAAGAATTTTTGTGGTTTTTTTTTATTCATCCTTGGCAGAATGGTTTGGTTTATGTCATATAAAAAGCTTGTAATTGTTGAATCTCCTACAAAAATTAAAACTTTAAAAAAGTTTCTCGATAGTAGTTATACCTTCGAGTCATCAGTAGGTCATATCATTGATCTGCCTGCAAAAGGTTTTGGTATTGATTTAGAGGGTGATTTCATTCCCCAGTATGAGGTGCTGCCTGATAAAAAAGAGGTGGTTGCTCGTATTAAGAGGGCCGCAAAAGATGTGGACATAGTCTATCTTTGTCCTGACCCAGATCGAGAGGGAGAGGCTATTGCTTGGCATATTGCTTCCATTTTACCGCCAGGCACAAAGTATGAAAGGGCTGCTTTTCATGCGATTACTAAGGAAGCTGTTCAAAATGCTTTAAGTCATCCGCGCACCATTGATTTGGATCTAGTTAATGCCCAACAAACACGCCGCATTCTGGATCGTATTGTAGGGTACAAAATATCCCCTCTTTTAAGCCGGCGTATTCAAAAAGGGGGAAGTTTATCTGCCGGACGGGTCCAATCCGTTGCTTTGAAGTTGGTTGTAGATCGTGAAAAAGAGATTGAAGCCTTTAGACCCGTAGAATACTGGCGTATTGAAGTTAACCTAAAGAGCGAAACCGATGAACGTATTTTTAAAGCATCTCTTTTGAGTGTCGACGGTAAAAGAGTGGAAAAAGAGACAGTAGAGGGTAAGAACTACTTCATTATTTCCAATAAAGAGACTGCTGAAGGAGTTTTAGAAAGGCTTAAAGGCGCTATTTATAGTATTCAATCCCTTGAAAAAAAAGAGAAGAGACGTCAACCAGTTGCTCCTTTTATTACATCCTCTTTGCAGATGGAGGCTAGCCGTCATTATGGCTATTCCTCTTCACGCACAATGAAAATAGCGCAAGAACTCTATGAGGGTGTTGATATGGGCGAGGAGGGGCATGAGGGTTTGATTACCTATATGCGTACTGATTCGGTTAACATTGCTCAAGAGCCCCTGATAGAAATTCGCAAGAAGATCGGAGAAATGTATGGAAATGCTTATTTAAATCCTGAAATCCGCCAGTTTACTTCTCGCAAGAGTGCTCAAGAGGCCCACGAGGCTATTCGACCTACTAACTGGATGCATCCTCCTGAAAATTTAAGAAAGTACCTTACGAAAGACCAATTTAACATTTATGACATCATATGGAAGAGAACGCTTGCTTCTCAGATGACTCCAGCGGTTTATGATACGGTCAGCGCAGATATTGATACGCAAAAAGGGCTGCTTTTCCGTGCAACAGGTTCCACATTAAAATTTTCGGGCTTTTTAGCTGTTTATGAAGAGAGGGATGATGAGGAAAAAGAGGGCGAGGAAAAATTACCCCCCCTTTCAGAGAAAGATCCTCTCATTAAAATAAACCAAAAAGCAGAGAGATCTTTTACAAAACCACCCGCAAGGTATACAGAGGCCTCTTTAATTAAGGAGCTCGAACGTCTGGGTATTGGCCGCCCCTCTACTTATGCTACGATTATGAATAAGATTCAAAGTCGTGAATATACTACTAAAGAAAGCCAGCGCCTTAAACCAACAGAGTTAGGGCGTATTATTGCTGACTTTTTAGATAACAACTTTAAGGCCATCATCAATGTGAGCTTTACAGCTGAGATGGAAGAAGATCTCGAGCGAGTTGCTGAGCATAAAAAAGAGTGGAAAAAGGTTCTTCAAGAATTTTGGAATCATTTCAAGCCTATTTTTGAAATAGCTGAGAAAGAGGCATTTGTTCCTAAAGTAACCACAGATATTAAATGTCCTCTTTGTGAGGCTCCTTTGCAAAAAATTTGGGCAAAGGGACGTTATTTTCTTGGGTGCAGTGCCTATCCTGAATGTAGTTATACAGTTTCTGAAGAGCAGCAAAAATTTAACAAAGAAGAGTATAACTCTGATTTTAATTGGGATCAGCCTTGTAGTAAATGTGGCAGTAGCATGGTTGTGCGTTTTGGACGCTATGGTGCTTTTTTGGGCTGCAGTATTTATCCTGAATGTAAGGGTATTGTGAATATACCGCTTAAAGGCGAATCTCTAGATGCAGTAGAAGCGGGTGAAAAAACATCTTGTCCTGCAATTGGGTGTTCAGGCTACTTAGTTCAAAAACGCTCACGTTTTGGTAAAAATTTCTACTCTTGTTCGACCTATCCAGAATGCGATGTTATTGCTAATACGCCCGAGCAGGTGGTCGAAAAGTATAAGGATTATCCACGTAAAGCAGCAATAAGCAGTAAAAAGACCGCTTATAAAAAGGCGGCTGTTACTAAAAAAACAACAGCTAAAGGCCCAATAGGCAAAAGAACAGCTACTAAAAGTACGGCTGTTAAAAAGAGCGTTGTTGCAATAAAAGCTCCCAGAAAATCCCCAAGTAGTGGGAATTTAATTATAGCCCCAGAATTAAGTGCCGTTGTAGGGAGCGAAGCTACAAGCCGTCCAGAGATAACCAAAAAACTCTGGGATTATATTAAGAGTCATAATTTACAAGATGTGAATAATCGCCGTTTGATTAACCCAGACGCTTTACTTGCCAAAGTATTTGGAAGTACAGATGCCCTAGATATGATGCAATTAGCTAAAAAGATAACCCCTCATATTAAAGCTAGTTAATACATATTACAAGCCTAATAATTAAAGGTATAAAGCAGTTTTTAAAGATTATTCTGTTATAAAGGGTCCGAGCATAGGGGTCACGACGAGCTCTTTAAAAACTTTAGCTCGCAATATCTGTTGAATATAAGAGAGTGTGGCTCCTGTGGAGGAGTAACAGGTAGTGCAACTACCCTCATAGACAATTATAACCTCATCACCTAGAATATTAATAACTTCAACTCCGCCACCATCCATCTCTATATAAGGGAGAATTTCTTCTTTAATAACCTTCTCAATAACCGTTAGTTTCTGCGGTATCGTCATAGCTTCAAAACCCGGCCACCCTCCCTCTAGTACTTCGATATCATGTGGAAGAGGGGAAACATATCCAGGTGGCAAGGGTATGTCTTGACATTGGTGCATAGCAATCTCTAAAGCATCTAGTACCATATTTACAGAAGGGTAATCTGCTGGCTCTAGTACGGTACTCCCAGGTTTATCATGGAGCGAAATTTCAAGCACCTCAGCACTTATCCGTGCTGCTTGATCGAAGTATTTACCAACACTAATTTCGCAAGTAGCTTCTGCAAGTCCTATAAGAGATGCAGGCCCTAAGGCTCTAAACTTTGCATCTACTAACATGCCATCATCTGGATCCACCAAAAAAGTAAGCCTAAGACTGGAGTCATCTCTAAAAATAGCCCCCTCTGCCTGACGCATCTGGCGAGCTTCTGCCTCTTTTTCAGAAAAGAAACCTACATGACGTGGTTGGAGAATCTTCCTTGTTAATTTAACACCCTTCATAAATCTTTAGAGACCTCCCTTAAAAAGGAAACTGCTTGTTTAATATCAGGGTTAAAGTCTTCTGAAATAGAAAAACTAACACCTTGAGGCCCCTCTATACATTCAATGCCTTCTTCTTGAAGGTAAAAAGCCAGAGCGTTGGGATGTATTTTATCAAAGGCTAAGTAGGATTTATGGGGGACCCGGGGCAAATCTTTACCTAGGATATGCGCGCCTAAACTCTCACTTACCTGTTCAAAATGCTTACGTAGGCGGGCTATCTCTAAAGATTTTGAGGAGATATTTTCTAGCACTTTTTGAACATTATTGAATAACTCTTTAACCAAGATATCATTAAAAAATCGTTGGCCATAAATAAGAGGACGAACTTGATTTTTGGACCAGAGGGCTCCAAGACCAACGACTCCAAGCTTAGATGCATCAAAAGAAATATAATCCGCTTGTAAAGAGATAGGCATAAACCCAATGGCCTCTGTTACGTCAACGTGAAGAGGAATCTTTTTTTCGCAACAAAGAGCCGCAGTCAGCTCCCAAGGAATTAGTACCCCACTAAAAGAGTCAGCAATTTCTAAGGAGATTAAGGCTGTACGAGCTGTTATAATAGATGAAAGATCAGCCTGAGGCTGCTTTACAACACAAGAGAGCTTTTCTAAAAAACATTCTCGCATAATAAATTGATTTTTCCCCTCTAGACGAGCCTCTTGAAAGTAATGTGCAAAGACAACCTGTGTCGTAGACTCGGCCCCTGATGAAGTGAGCTGCCACACCCCTCCTTCCACACCTATTAATTTTGCCAGGGCTTCATATAATTTAAGTTCGTTTAAAGACATTATCCTCATACTCATAAATACGTAGTTCCCCAGTATTAATTTCAAGATTTAAAACTTCTACCTGATCTAAGCCTTCGATAAACATCACAAGAGCTCTTAATGAATTACCATGAGCAGAAATGAGAATATTTTTATTACTTTGTAGAAAAGGCACAATACTTCCATGAAAATAAGGAATTGCACGTTCCGCTGTCATCTTTAAGCTCTCCCCCCCAGGAGGAGCGGCGTTGTAACTACGGCGCCATTGATGAACCTGCTCCGCGCCATACTTATCAATCACCTCTTGTTTATTAAGGCCTTGTAAAACTCCATACATACGTTCATTAAGTTGAGAAGCTGTATAGACCGGAATAAGCATTTCAAGGTCAGCATTATGCTCCGTCCAATTATTTTCCGGGCTCTTATTATGCAATAATAGGGGTATTTTTTTTCCATTATGCCGCGTCATAGCAAGGAATGCAGTCATTTGAGCCCTCAAAAGAGAAGATACAAAGATTACATCGATCGGGATATTCCGGATCATCTCTCCAGCCATGAAAGACTCATTTATCCCCTTTGTACTTAATGGTATATCTACCCATCCAGTAAAAAGATTGTACTGGTTCCAAACTGACTGCCCATGCCGCAACAAGATTAATTTAGACATTAAAAAGACCACACAAGTTAAAATGATTTATAACTTTACGCGATTTAGGGATATGAACGAAAATAAAAATAGACTCAGCAAAATTCTAGCCGGGGCAGGAGTCGCTTCAAGACGTGCTTCGGAAGATCTTATTACCAACGGATTGGTCACTGTAAATGGGGTCCGCATCCTTGTGCCACAAACACTTGTTGATCCAAAAGTTGACTTGATAGCAGTAAAGGGTGAGCCTATTCGCAAACCCTCTAAACGCTATTTTATGCTTAACAAACCAGCGGGCTACGTTTGTTCTACCAAAAGTATTAATAGCCCTACTGTTTATGAGTTACTGGCTCCTGTTAAAGAACGCCTTTTTACAGTAGGACGCTTAGATAAAGAAACAGAAGGCCTCCTTATTGTTACAAATGACGGTCACTTCTCTCATGCCGTTATCCATCCCTCATCTAATATTGAAAAAGAGTACCTAGCCAAAACAGGGCAAGAGATTACAGATGAGCATTTAAAAACAATCAGTAAAGGGACTTTTGTAGAAGGCTGTTTTGTGAAGCCTATCAGTGTTAAAAAAGTTCGAAAAGGGACCTTAAAAGTTATTATTAAAGAGGGTAAAAAGCGCGAAGTACGTTTACTCTTAAGTGATGCAGGCCTCGATGTGCAGTACCTAAGCCGTATCCGTATTGGGAACCTTGTCTTAGGATCGCTTCCCATTGGTTCCTTCCGCGAACTTACGGACAAAGAAAAAGATCAGCTTCTAGGGAGTTAATTCCCTTTTTGCATTTCTGATATCAAGGCAAAGCTCATAACCCTATAATCGAGTTTTACCTGACCACTTGAAGAAATTCCTTAGGAATTTCATTCAAAAATCTACTAGGCCGCATGCTCCTCCAACTCCCCCATAAGAAACGATTTCTGGCGGCTGTTAGGACGAGCTGCTCTTTGGTCCGGGTGATGCCAACATAGCAAAGGCGGCGCTCTTCTTCAAGGCCTTCTGGCTCCTCACGGGCATTAGCATGCGGGAAAAGCTCTTCTTCCATCCCTACAATAAATGCCAAATCAAATTCAAGCCCTTTCCCATTGTGCATTGTCATAAGGCAGAGCCGGTCGTCTTCTGCAGAGAGTTCATCGAGCTGTGATTTCAGGGAGAGCTCTTCAAGAAAACCTGTTAGGGTAGGGGTTTCTTGATAGGTCTGCCATTCATGGGCCTTTGTAATAAGTCCATCAATATTAGCTTTACGATCTTCAAAAGTATCTTTTTCTTCTTGTAAATACTCATAGTAACGTGTTTTACGGATCGTTTCCTTGACAAGGATCTCCAGTGTTATAGCTGGATCACGGGCTAAATCTTTTAAATACTCTAAGATAGAAAGATAATCAGTAAGAGATTCCTTCTGTTTTCCCGTCATCTTTACCTCTATATAGCGAAGAGCCTTTAATACAGGTTGTCCGGAAAGTCTCACCCCTTGGCGAATTCGCTCGAGAGTAGTCTCACCAAGCCCCCGCTTGGGGATATTCACTGTCCGTAGAAAGGCAATCATGTCAGAGTCACTCTGTATAAGGCGAAGGAAGCTTAAGATGTCTTTGATTTCTTTACGCTGGTAGAAAGAAATACCACCAACAATAGTATAAGGGATACGTTTACGCAGAAGAGCGTCCTCAAAAGCACGTGATTGAAAATTTGTCCGATAAAAAATTACTATTTCTTTTAAGGGAATCCTACTACGGTACTGCTCGATAACGTTTGCCACAAAAGAGGCCTCCTGCCTATCGTCTTCCGCAATATGGAGTATTATCTGTGGCCCAGGACCACGGTCACTCCAGAGGTTTTTTTCAAGTCTAGAACTATTATTTTGGATAACTGCATTAGCAGCTTTTAAAATAGTACTTCGGCTTCTATAATTTTGCTCTAAGCTTACGACGGGAGCCCCAGGAAAATCTTTTTGAAAGTTCAAAATATTACGAATATTTGCTCCTCGCCAGGAATAAATAGATTGATCAGGATCACCAACTGCAAAAATATTATATGTTTTAGCTACAAGCTGTTTAGCTATAAGGTACTGCGCTTGATTCGTGTCTTGATACTCATCTATTAAAAGAAAGGGCCAGCGCTCTTGATATTTTTGTAAAACAGCTGGATGGTCCACCAAAAGATGCGCTGTTAGAAAAAGAAGATCATCAAAGTCAACAGCTGCGCATTCTTTAAGCTTTTCTTGATAGCGCTGGTAGATAGGCGCTAGATTTTTTTCTCCCTGAGAAGGTAGTAAAAGTAGGTTTTTAGCAGAAGAAATACCTCTCCTAAAGAGTTTGAGATTGTCTTTATCGGTGATACCAAGATCTTCAAGACATGAGCGTAGTAGCTTGAAAGAATCCTCCTCATCATAAATTGTAAAATCACGAGGAAGCCCAAGTACTTCAGCTGATTCACGTAAAATCCGAACCCCAAGGCTATGAAAGGTTGCAATAAGCACGTCGGATGAATTTTGACGATGGACGCGTTCTTGCATTTCACGGGCAGCCTTATTGGTAAAAGTAAGAGCTAAAATTTGATCCGGGGATACACCGCTATTAATCAAATTAATAATACGCTCAGTAACGATGCGCGTTTTCCCACTACCGGCCCCGGCTAACACGAGCAGGGGGCCTTCTCTATGTAAAACAGCTTCTTGCTGTGTAGAATTTAGTTGTGCCAAGGAACCTTAAAGCTTTAGAATAAAAATAAGGAGTATATATCATGGGCGCTTTTTTATTGGTATTTCTCTTTGTTTTTTTTGGGCTGGACGCTAAGGTTGTCGTTGGTATGGATAGGCTTTTGACAGAAGAGTGTTATACAAACCTCCTTAAAGATAAGAGAATAGGCTTGGTTACTAACCATACGGCCCTCTGCAAAGGGCATAAGCTCGCTGCTGAAAAGCTTTTAAATTCTACTTATAAACTTACGGCTATCTTTGCACCAGAACATGGTTTTCTAGGCAACTATAATGCAGAAGAGCTTGTTAAAGAGGATCTATATAAGGGGGTGGTCCCTGTTCATTCTCTTCATGGTCAAACACGCAGACCTACAAAAGCTATGTTTGAAAATATAGATATTATTATTTTTGATATACAAGATATTGGTTGTAGATCCTATACATACATTTCAACCCTTTTCTATGTCATGGAAGAAGCTGCGCGTTATAAAATTCCTGTTATTGTCACCGACAGGCCTAATCCTATAGGGGGCCTTGTAGTTGATGGGATCGGTATCGAAGAAAAATATCAATCATTCATTGGCTATATCGATATTCCATATTGCCATGGGATGACAATTGCAGAGCTAGCTCAATATTTTAATAGTGAATATAAGGTTGATTGTGATTTAACAGTTATCCCAATGAAAGGATGGGAAAGATCCATGAAGTTTGCCGATACAGGGCTTATATGGACACCTACAAGTCCCCACATTCCTGAATGGGACTCTCCTCTTTTCTATACGATTTGCGGTGTTGTGGGCCAAATAACTTTAGTCAGTACAGGTATTGGTTATACGACTCCGTTTAAGGTTATAGGAGCTCCCTGGATAGATGGGGAATTTTTTGCTAAGCACCTTAATAAAGAGGGCTTCCCTGGAATTACCTTCATACCTTGCCATTTCAAGCCTTTTTTTGGTAAGTTTCAAAATGAAGATTGTGGTGGAGTAAGAATAGTTATTACAGATTCGAATAAAGTCCTACCAGTTCAATCGCAATTCCTGATCATTGGAATGCTAAAAAGTCTTTATCCCGAAAAGTTTAATAAGGCTTTTAGTGGTGTAAAAAAAGAATTTTTCTGCAAAATAGCTGGAACAGAAGAGGTCTTTAACGTTCTTAAAAATGAACAATATGCTACATATAAGCTCAAGAGTCTCTGTCAGGGTTATCGAAAAGCTTTTCTAAAGAAACGTTTGAGTTATCTTCTAAAAAGTTACCCCTCAGGGCAAAGCCAATCTAGTTTATAAACCACTTGTACTTTGCCCTTAAAGGGATCTGAAAGTTCTAGCAGGTTACTTTTAAAAAAATTAAAGGAGTTCCCCTTGAGGGAAAACCTACAAATAGGACCGCTCGTGTGTTTATTTAGACCGCTCTACTAAGAGGGGGATAGCGGAGATTAGAGGCTACTTTATAATTAAGGAACAGCTTCTTTGGGGTTTGCAATGCCTTTTCTCCTGTTTAACACTCCGTCATAAAAATTTTATTTATAATACTTATTCCCTGTAATCATATCTAGCTTCCAACTCCTTAGTGATTAGGGTGAGTGAGTTGGCTAATAAAAAAGCATCTAGATTTTTCGATACAAACCTTCTGAACTTAGACTAGCTGAAAATTAGCCATCTATGAGAGAGTTTTCCCATAATTAATATCAGGTGTGTTGGAATAAGCAGCTAAAACTTTTAAAATTTTAGCAAAAGTTCAGCCTATAGCCAGATTAGGATAATACCAAAGCCAGGAGAGTGATTTGTCGCGTTCTTTAACTACCAGTGCTTTTTTGGGAAATTTTTTCGAGCATTATGATACAGCACTTTTCAGCTTTCTTTCGCCTTTTTTAGCTCCCTTAATTTTTCCAGAAAAAGACCCTTTAACAGCTCTTATCTTAACTTATGCTCTTATTCCGCTAGGGATGCTAGCGCGACCTTTTGGTTCTTTAGTATTTGGATATATTGGAGACAATTATGGGCGCAAAAAAGCCCTTGTATTTACCTTCAGCGGCATGTCTATAGTTTCTTTCATGATTGCCTTTAGTCCAACTTATGCCTCTGCCGGTTTACTCGCGCCACTTATTTTCTGTATAGGACGTATTTTACAAAACTTTTGTGCGGCTGGAGAAAGTGTTGGAGGGGCTATTTTTTTATTAGAAAACCACACTACTAGAAGACATGATTTTTTGAGCAGTCTCTATAGCGCCTCTACTATTGGAGGTATTTTGGCTGCATCTTTATCCGTTTCCTGGCTTTATTATAGTAATTTCTTACAACCTGGCTGGCGTCTCCTTTATCTTTTTGGGGGATTAATGACATTAATAGTTTGCTTTATGCGGAGTATGCAGGAAAATAATAATTTTTTAACAAAAAAGCAGGAACCTTACAACTTATTAGAAGTTATTAATTTATATAAATTCAAACTCTTATTGATCATGATTTCAACAGGATTCTCCTATGCTAATTACTGTATGGCTCTTATACTTATGAATGGGCTCATCCCCCTTATAACTCCTTATTCTTCTGAAAAAATGATGGGCATGAACACGGCGTTGTTAGCGCTTGATTTTATAGCGCTCCCCTTTTTTGGTTGGCTATCTGATAAAATAGGCCGTGAAAAACTTATGCTCGGATCATGCCTTGCTATTATTTTAACTAGCCTTCCGCTTTTCCTATTTCTCAAAGGGGCAAGCCTTGTTACTATTATAGGGATACGTATATTATTTGTTTTATTTGGAGTAGCTTTTGCGGCACCTTTACACGCATGGCTGCAGCAGCTTCTTCCCCCTTACTGTCGGTATGTTATTATTTCTTTGGGGTACGCTCTAGGGAGTCAATTATTTGGAGGCCCTACAGTAGCGCTTTCTTTATGGGTTTTTCAAAAGACAGGATCCCTCTTGAGCATCCCTATATATTGGATAAGCCTTGCTTTAGTATGCTTTATTGTGCTTTTTCTGCATTTTGTAAAGCGAGGAGCCACGCAGAAAACAGTTTATTCTCAATAATTAAAGCTTCCTGTGCGAGCTGGTATCCTTCAAAAATTTGTTCAATTTCTTCTTCCATTTCTGCCAAATGCTCTTCCTCTTCTAAAAGAATAGACTTTACAGTGATAGAGGAAGATGTTTCTTTAAGAATATCCATATAGATAGGATAAAGTTCCTCAGCACGCTTTTCAATGGCATAGGTCACTAAGATATAAGCTATATGAGGATCCCTTCCCAAACTTTTTAAGTACTTAGCTACTAAAAGATCTAATTTATTAAGATATTGTAGCGAAGCTGTACCCCCTAGGATGGAATCTAAAGAATAATCTGGAGGGGTGACCTCCACAATACGTTTTATCTGATCTTTTAGATAAAAAGCATGTCTAGACTCCTCTGCTGCATGCTTTAGCATCGTTTTTTTTACTTTCGTCGGATGTTGACAGGAGGCAATTTTACGCGCCCCGCAATTTTCTAAAAAAGAGAGCGTATTAAGCCATTTAGCATGTAGCTGAGGGTTATGAATAAATGAGGGAAGTAGTTTCCGAAGCTCTGCTTTATACGAGGTGAACATAATCTAAACTCTCTCTTACAATATGGCACATATAGGTCAACTCCTCTTCTTTTAAACAATAAGGGGGCATAAAATAGAGGATGTCACCTAGAAGTCTTACAAAGATACCATTTTCCAAGAAAAAAGCATCCTCTTTATAACTCTCCATAATAAAAATAGTACCCAGAACCGCGGTTCTTTTTACAAAAGGGCGCATTTCATCTGCGAGTTTTGTAAAATGTCTATTAATTAATATTCTTTGCTTTTGACAATGAGGATCAAGAAGAAGGTCAAGTGAGGCATTGGCTGCTGCGCAAGCGATAGCATTGGCGGTGTAGGTGTGACCATGCAAGAAAGCATGACTCTTTAAGTCGCTTATAAATCCCTCAAAAATACGTTCTTTAGTAAGAGTCACTGCAAGGGGTAGAGTGCCTCCAGTAAGCCCTTTGGAAAGACATATGAAATCAGGTTTATTCACTAGTAAGTCTGTTACAAAAAGGGAACCTGTGCGTCCGAAACCAGTCATCACCTCATCAGCGATTGTTAAAATATTATTTTCTTTACAACGTTTAAGAAGGTGGTCTAAGGCTTCTAAATCATAGATGTGAAATCCACCCGCCCCTTGAATAAGAGGCTCAAAAATAAAGATTCCCACACCTGTTAAATCAACCTCTTGGCCAGCATAAGGGGGGTCAATAAAGGTGACATCAAAAAGAAGGGGCCAGAAAGGCTCATGAAAAGGGGATCTCCCTGCAGCCATAGCACCAAAAGTATCTCCATGGTAGGCCCCTTTTAGAGCCATAATCTTTCCTTGAGGCATACATGATTGTAGCCTATACTGCAGAGCCATTTTAAGGGCTACCTCAATAGCAGTAGATCCATTGTCTGAATAGAAAACACGTTCATAGGGAAGAAGCTTTAAGAGCCTTTTAGCAAGACGAACGGCTTCTGGATGGGTAACCCCTCCAAAGAGCACATGATCAAGAAGGGCTGCTTGCTTAGAGATAGCCTCCACAATATGAGGATGCCCATGGCCATGGATATTACACCACCATGAGGAGATAGCGTCTATAAAAGTACGTCCATCAGCGTGGAAAAGCTGTGAGCCAAAAGCCCTTACAATAGGAATAGGGGCTGCAGCTGTTTTTATTTGTGTAAAAGGGTGCCAGACACACTCGGCATCTGCTTTTATAAGGTCCATAAATTTGCCCAAATAGTAATTTGCTCAGGCGTAATTTCCGCTTTTGGTATTTCTAAAAGAATGGGGGATCGCTGGGCAATTACTTCTCGACTGGCCTCATTTAGATCTCCAATAAGTACAACTCCCTTTACTTTCTGCCCTTCTAAGGCCGCAAGAGAGAGGAGTGTATGGTTAATACTCCCCAGATAATAACGGCTGACTAAAATCCATTCGGCCTCCAGTGTTTTGGCCCAATCTAAAGAGAGAAGATCAGGTCGCAGAGGTACCATAAGTCCCCCCGCCAGTTCAATGATTAATGTTCCCTCATGATAGGGAACAGGAAGAGATTCAATAATAAGCCCCTCAGCAGCAGCTGCTTGATGAGGGCTGACAGGCATTTTAAAATGATAGGCTTCTGGGTAACAGCAGGCTTCTGGAACAAGAGTTTGGATTATATCTGTATCTCTTTCAAGACCAGATTGTACGGGCTTCCAGTAGGCAGCTTTGAGTGCTTTTACCAAAATAGCAGCAACAATCGTCTTGCCCACATCTGTTCCTATGCCTGCAACAACATATCTTTTTTGCAAAGAATCTCCCAAAAGCTAGCAATATCTTCTTTGGTATTAAATGCATGTAAACATAACCTTAAACAGGGTCTTCTTACAGTAGGTTGTAAAAGAGCGCGTACAAAAAAGCCTTCTTCCAGGAGATCATTGGATGCTTTTATAGGATCTTTTACAAAAATAGCTTTTACAGGTGATTCAAAGCCATAGCACCCCATTAATTCTAAAAGTTTAGGACGAGCTTCTTCTATAAGATCTAAAGAGCTTTCTATAGATCTATAAAAATGGTTAGAGGGTGCTGTAGAATAGATAAAACTACGTGAGAAATTAAGAAGGTACTCTTTTAAAAGAGTGCTCCCAATAACAGCTCCCCCATGTGTTCCAAAAGCTTTTCCAAAAGCAATAACTCGAGCAAATGTCTTTATATCTGCTGCAAGACCAGCTCCAAAAACTCCTCCTGCATGGGCCTCATCTACAATTAAAAAAGCCCCATAAAAATCCGCTAAGGCAGAAATTGCTTGTAAAGGAGCCCTATCTCCATTTGTTGAATAAACAGACTCTACAAGGATAAATTTTTTTTCAGCATTTGACCGCTTTAAGCGTCTTTCTAAATGATGGATATCATTATGACGAAAAGGATAAGACTCCGCACTAGATAGCTTTATCCCATCGTGGCAAGAGGCATGAATTTCCTCATCAAAAAAGACATCCCCTTGACAAACAGCGGAAATAAGACCTAAATTAGCGGCATAGCCTGTGCTGTAAATAAGAGCTGCTTCCGACTTAAAGTAAGCAGCTACTTTTGCCTCGACCTCTTCGTAATAGAGGCTATTGCCAGTAAGGAGACGGGACCCAGTTGACCCTCTAGCCTCTTCTTGGAATGGGAGAGGCTTTCTAGCGAGGCCCAAATAATCATTGGAGGTTAAATCAACAAGATTAGCGTAGGTCTTAAGGCTGCGGAGGATTCCTTTTTCAAGGCGCTTATCAAGACGCTCTTGCAGAAATGCCTCAGACACAGGCCATCTCACCTTTACGGCTCATACCAAAGAGCTTAATCATCTGCTCATCAAAATTTACCCCGGGGTTGGGCGTTGTTAGAAGCTTCTCGCCGCTAAAGATAGAATTTGCACCTGCTAAAAAACAAAGAGCATGCTCTTCCAGGGACCTTTCTAGGCGACCGGCTGACAATCGAACCATAGCCTCAGGCATAGCTATGCGAGCTGTTGCAATCATGCGAATCATTTCCCAAATGGAGACAGGCTTTTGCTCACCCAAAGGAGTGCCTTTTATTGGAACAAGCATATTAATCGGTACAGATGAGGGGTGAGATGAACGTGTTGCCAGCGTGTGTAGCATAGAGATACGATCATCAATGCTTTCACCCATACCAATAATTCCACCACAGCAGAGGTTAATGCCAGCTTTCTCCGCATTATTGAGAGTCTCTAAGCGATCATCATAGGTTCGTGTGGTAATGATCGAGGGGTAGTAAGCTCTGGATGTATCGAGGTTATGGTTATAAGAGTGAAGCCCCGCCTGCTTAAGACGAAGTGCCTGTTCTTCATTTAACATTCCTAAACAACAACACACTTCGATATTCATAGCCGAAATCTCTTTGACCATATCCAGAACAAGTTCAAATTGACGGCTGTCCCTTACTTGACGCCACGCCGCGCCCAAACAGACGCGGCTTGATCCTTGTTTCTTTGCTTCAAGTGCTTGTTCAATTACAGCTTCTTTATCCATCAATCCTTGTATTTCTACGTTAGTCTGATAGCGGGCTGATTGGGGGCAATATTTGCAATCTTCTGGACAGCCACCGGTTTTAATAGAGATGAGGCTACAGATCTGTAATTCGGAAGGGGGGTGGTACTGGCGATGGACATGTGCGGCTTTATAAATTAGATCAAGCAAAGGCGCGTCATGAATTATTTTCAATTCTTCTAGAGTCCAGTCATGTTTTATCATAGGTAACCTCTTCTTTTATAGAGGAAAATATTACTCTATAAAGAGATCAATTGACAACAGTTATATCAAAAGGAGTCGTGTAGTCATTTTTATTAGACCTGCAGTATTCATAGAAGCTTTTAAGAATGTATAGGCCCATTTCCTTTTCAGTAAAATAGGGACCATCAATAGAATTAGTTTTTATGTTGTAACTAGAAAAAATTTCTTCTCTTGCAAGAATGTTCTCAAAAGAGTCCTTTTTAGCATTATGAAGCATGTCCCACATAGCTAAAATAAAAGCTGTGCGACCTCTGCCTGACTTGCCGTGAAAATGGATCCATCCTGAAGAAGGTTTTGTTTTAAAGAGTGTAATTATCTGGTTAATCTGGGCTACTTCTGGCGCTTTATGATCAGAAATAGGCACACGAAGATAACCCAGACCTTCTCGGGCAGCAAGATTGCTTTCTGTAGCTGTAGAAGTAACTGTTACGGGTATAGGAATGCGTATCCTTTTATTTTCCATAATGGAGATGCGCTGTATGGTAATTTTTTTTTCTCTACGTAATAGAGCTAGTCTTGAATCCTCATTGTGAGAGATTTCTTCAATAGAGAGCCCTATATTTGACCAATTAGTATCCCAAAGAAACCAGCTGATCGGCAGGCCGTCTACAAAGCCATGAGATTCACGGCGTAGGTCAACCACCATTAAACTTTTAGAAGCATATTTTTCTTTTAATTTTAAGAGCCCTATTTCCGTAAATTGTGCGCTAGTTGAAGCTTGTAGATCCTTTAATGAGGGATCTTCACTATCTGCAAATGAGCGAAATTGGGTGAGATCTTCAAGTCGATCGAGAGCCAAAACCATTTCTTCTGCGGCAGGCAAAACTCCTATTAAAAGAGTAAAAATAAAACATATCAGGGTGAATTTTGGCACTCAGGAATCTCCTCTGCTAATATTCTTGACTGGAATTACATTCTGTTTCTACAATCACTATTCGAATCTTTAAAAATCAAGGAGAATAAAGAGATGGTATCTATTAAGCCGCTTGGTAATAAAGTATTGGTGCAACGCTCCAAAGCAAAAACAAGTAAAGGCGGAATTCTTCTTCCTGATTCCGCTCAAGAAAAACCCAAAGAAGGGAAAATTATTGCAGTAGGTGAAGGGAAAAGAGATGAGGATGGTAAACTTAACCCTTTAAGCGTTAAAGTGGGTGATCTAATTCTTTTTTCCAGTTACGCAGGAACAGAGGTCAAAAGTGACGAGAAGGATGAAGAGCTTCTTATCCTCTCTGAAGACGACATTTTCGGGATTCTCAACTAAAAGGTATTTGGATCATGACTAAACTCTTACAATTTGAACAAGACGCTTTAAGATCTATTCTTGAAGGTGTTAAAAAACTTGCACGTACTGTGAAGGTGACTCTGGGGCCTAAAGGGCGCAATGTTGTCATCAAGAAAAGCTTTGGTTCACCTCTTTCTACAAAAGATGGAGTAACTGTGGCTAAAGAAATTGTTTTAAAAGACAAGTTTGAAAATATGGGGGCACAGCTGGTTAAAGAAGTAGCTTCTAAGACAGCTGATATAGCTGGAGATGGCACAACAACAGCTATTGTTTTAGCTGAAGCTATCTTTGCAGAAGGGGTGAAGAATGTTACGGCTGGTGCTAATCCTATGAGTATTAAAAAGGGAATAGACAAAGCTGTTGATCTTATCTTAAAAGAACTTACTGGTTTTGCTAAAGCTATTAAAACCCCACAGGAGATCAAGCAAATCGCGACTATCTCTGCCAACAATGATGAAGACATTGGTATTATTATTGCTGAAGCAATGGCTAAAGTTGGTAAAGACGGCATTATTTCGGTAGCAGAGGCTAAAAGCATTGAAACAACTTTGGATGTTGTAGAGGGCTTGCAATTTGATAAAGGTTACCTTTCTCCTTATTTTGTAACGAATACAGAAAAAATGAGCGTAGAGTTTGAAAACTGTCATATTCTCATTACCGATAAAAAGATATCTTCTGTTAAAGAGCTGGTTCCTATTCTAGAAAAAGTCATGGATAAAAGCCCTCAGCCCCTACTTATTATTGCGGAAGATGTGGATGGGGATGCTTTGGCCACGCTTGTTGTTAATAAATTGAAAGCTGGAATGCCAGTCTGTGCTATAAAGGCCCCCGGTTTTGGAGATCGTCGTAAAGAACAATTACAAGATATAGCTGTTCTTACAGGAGCTACTCTTATTTCGGAAGAGTTGGGTTTTAACTTAGAAGATGTAGAAAAGATTGTGCTTGGTAAAGTTAAATCTCTTAAAATTACCAAAGAAAATACTGTGCTTATTGGCGGCTTTGGCGATAAAAAAGCTATTAAAGAAAGAGAACTTCAAATTAAGGGAGCTCTTTCTCGCACAACTTCTTCTTATGATAGAGAAAAATTAGAGCTGCGTCTGGCAAATCTTACAGGGGGAGTTGCGGTTATTAATATTGGGGCTGCGACAGAGACCGAAATGAAAGAGAAAAAAGCACGAGTGGAGGATGCATTACATGCTACGCGCGCTGCTGTCGCGGAGGGTATTGTAGCAGGAGGTGGTGTGGCACTTCTTCGAGCGGCAAAGGCTTTGGAAAGCCTTCAAACAACCGGCGATGAAGCTATAGGCGTCTCTATCATTAGGAAAGCAGTTTTTGCTCCAGCTACAGCTATTGCAAATAATTGTGGCAAAACAGGCAATCTTATTGCCGAAAAGATCTTCGAAAAAGAGGGTTCTTTTGGTTATAATGGTCTTACTGATACTTTTGAAGACCTTATCCTTGCTGGGGTTATAGACCCAGTCCTTGTAACAAAAAGTGCAATTAAAAATGCGGCTTCTATTTCATCCCTTCTTCTGACTACTGCTTGTCTTATTACTGATAAGCCCGTGCCCCCTTCTAAAGCCGCACCTGAAATGGGCGGAATGGGTGGAATGGGTGGAATGGGTGGAATGGGTGGAATGGGTGGAATGGGTGGAATGGGCGGAATGGACATGATGTAAGAGTAAGCTTGCTCAAAAAGGAAAAGAAAAGATATTCTATTCTCTTCCTCTGCACCGGTAGCTCAACTGGATAGAGTACCCGGCTACGAACCGGGCGGTTAGTGGTTCGATTCCTCTCCGGTGCAATTATTTTCATACTTAAGGATCCCATATGACAATTTTAGTCGGTAAACAGGCCCCTGAATTTGTAACAGCTGCGGTTGTGGGAAATGTTATACATGAACATTACAGTTTTGAATACTTAGAAAATAAGAATATCCTGCTTATTTTCTACCCTCTTGACTTTACATTTGTTTGCCCAACCGAACTTCTAGCTTTTCAAGAAGCATTGCCTGAATTTGAGATGAGGGGAACTCAAGTCATTGCTTGTTCTGTAGATAGCGTATATGCTCATCTAGCTTGGCTTCAAGTGCCCCGTAATCGCGGAGGTATTCAAGGCATAGAATACCCTCTTCTGGCGGATCTTAACAAAACGATTGCTCGGGCTTATGGAGTCTTGTTAGAGGAAAAGGGAGTAGCTCTTCGTGGTCTTTTTCTAATTGACAAAAAAAGAATAGTCCGCCATCAGATTGTTAATGATTTGGCCCTTGGACGCTCTGTAGAAGAAGCACTTCGGATGGTTGATGCTTTGGATTTCCATGAAAAATATGGAGAAGTCTGTCCTGCCAGCTGGAAACCCGGCGATAAAGGAATGAAGCCTAATCAAGAAGGTCTAAAAAATTATTTTACGGAGTAAAGTATGGCTCATATCAGTAGTGTTAGAGCGCTTCAAATCTTTGATTCTAGGGGCCTTCCCACTGTCGAAGTAACAGTAACAACTGATACCGGCGTTTCTGCTAAAGCGGCTGTCCCATCAGGGGCTTCAACCGGAACACATGAAGCACTAGAACTACGTGATAATGATAAAAGCCGCTATAAAGGCAAAGGTGTTAGCCTGGCCGTATCCCATGTCAATAATATAATTAGTAATACCCTCATAGGTATGCCTCTTCTAGATCAACGCGCAGTTGACCAAGCTCTTATCTCACTCGACGGCACAGAGAATAAGGAACATTTGGGAGCCAATGCTATTTTAGGGGCTTCTTTAGCAACCGCTCGTGCAGCAGCAGCCTCTCTTAAACTGCCACTTTATCGTTATTTAGGGGGTATAGGAGCATATCTGCTTCCTTGCCCAATGATTAATATTATTAACGGGGGTCTTCATGGAGACAACGCTCTTAAGTTCCAAGAATTCATGATTCGCCCTATCGGTGCTCCCTCTTTAACGGAGGCTCTTCGCTGGGGCTCCGAGATTTTTCATACTCTTAAAAAGATCCTTAAAGAAAAGGGCTATTCTACAGCAGTAGGAGACGAGGGCGGATTCGCCCCCCCCCTTGCTTCGCATGAGGAAGCTTTAGACCTCATCCTACAGGCCATTGAGGAATCCAATTATATACCTGGCAAGCAGGTAACGTTGGCGCTTGATTGCGCAGCATCAGAATTCTACAATGCCTTAACACAAACCTATGATGGACGATCTTCTTCTGAGATGATTACCTATTTAGATAGACTTACACATAAATATCCAATTGATTCTATTGAGGATGGCCTTGGAGAAAGTGATTGGAATGGCTGGCAAGATTTAACAAATCTACTAGGTAAAAAAATTCAGATTGTAGGTGATGACCTTTTTGTAACAAATCCAAAATTTCTTCAAAAAGGTATTGATCATCATATAGGAAATGCCATCTTGATCAAACCTAATCAGATAGGTACTCTTAGCGAAACACTTGACACTATCCAACTAGCTCATAGTCATGGTTATAAAACAATTATTTCTCATCGCTCTGGTGAGACGGAAGATACCTTTATTGCAGATTTAGCTCTGGCTACTAGTAGCGGTCAAATCAAAACAGGCTCCCTCTCTCGTTCGGAGCGCATAGCTAAATACAACCGCCTCCTCGAAATCGAACAAGAGCTTGGCTCTATGGCAAAATTTGCTACGAAATAGACTCTTTAAAGCAAGAGGGTGATAAGTTGGAGCAATCCTTGTGAGAAGAGGCCTATTTTAATAACTATACTTATTATTTTTCATAAAAAGATCAGACTTTTTCAGTATAGACTATTTATAAAATAGAATATTTGAATACTACAGCAGGTATCGACCTTGGGGAGTAAGGGTGTAACATTTTTTGAATCAGGTTTTTGAGTTTTGTGGGAAACTAAAAGCAATTCGTAGTAATAACGGTCTTGGCTGGCGGAGGTGCTGGTCATTACCGTTAGAAGATGTGGGCAGTTTTGCCCTCTTTAGCCTCATCTAACAGTTTTAAATATGAATCATAACGTAGAGAAGAAATTCGCATCTCTTTTACGGCTTTAATAACAGCGCAGCTAGGTTCATGTGTATGTGTACAACTAGCAAAACGACAAAGGGCCCCCTCTTCATGGATCTCATGGAAGTAACCTTCTACCTCTTCGCGGGTTAGCTTCCAGACACCAAAGCTCCGAATTCCCGGCGTATCGATACAAAAGCCGCCGCCATCAAGCGCCACCATGCGCGTAGAAGTTGTCGTGTGCATGCCTTTATTAGTTTTACGAACAATATCACCAATAGCATATTGCAGGCCTGTTATCTTATTGATTAAAGAGGACTTCCCTGTACCTGATTGCCCTGAAAAAACGGATGTTTTATTACGCATAGCCGCCTGTAAAAGATCCATGCCTGCGTTCGTTTTACAACTGAGTGCAATTACTTCGTAACCCAGGGAGACATAGTCTTTGAAGAATTGATTAAATAAGAGCTGTTCTTTGGGGTCTTCTGGTAAAAGCTCGATTTTATTAATAACGAGTAGGGGATGGATACCCCCCTTAACAGCTGCGATAATATAGCGATCAAATAAAAAAGGTTTCAAGTGAGGGCTGACAACAGAAAGTGTAATAATTACTTGATCCACATTCGCAGCGATAAGCTGCTCTTTGTGTTTATGTAAATGATCTATACGCGAAAGGAGGGTACGTCTTGGTAAAATATGAGTAATAAAGCGATCTTCTATTAATACTTCATCACCCACAGCGATGAGGTTTTTAGAGCGATTTTTGTATTGCTTAAGGGCCCCTCGTAGGACAGCTTTATGGATATGGTTCTCATAGAATACTTCGATATCTTGAGAGGCAATGGATAAGACCCGCCCAACAGATAAGGGCCGCTCAATGGTCTTTATCTTTATTTTATCGGTATCCGTTTTTTTATAACGGGAGCGATCTAGTTTTTGGGCCAACTTGCGCTCTAAACGCTCTGCTTTACGCTGCCGTGGAAAAAAATCTTCTTCGTCCATATTCTCTTACATTATCCAATAAGTCCGTATAATAAGATACTTCCAGCTGAAGCAACATTCAATGATTCCATGTCCCCCTTAAGGGGGATTTTTATAATCTCCGGAGAAAGGAGCATTATTTCAGAGGAAATTCCATGGCCCTCATTTCCTAAGATCAAAGCACAAGCTCCTTTTTTAACGAAGGGCTCCCCTTTTATATCTGCAGCTATTAAGGGGATCTTGCCTTGGCAATATCGCTGTAAAGCTGAAGGAACCATACTGATAATGGGCAGGCGGAAAACAGCCCCTTTAGAGGCATTAACAACCTTAGGCCCATAAGGATCTGCACAGTTACCCACTAAAATAACAGCCTCCCATCCAAGGGCTAATGCTGCGCGAATTAAAGCCCCTACATTCCCAGGATCTTGCACGTTATCAAGGACTAACAAATAACGTTCCTTCGTTAGTGCTTTCTGGGGAGAAAATAGTACTTCCGCTAAAACACCCTGGCTGTTTGCATACCCGGTGATTTTTTTAAAGAGCTTCTCTGTGATTAGCTTTCCATTAACACCCTGGGGTAGAAGCTCCTTGTGGGTTGCAAGCACTATCTTTACAGGCAATCTAGTAAGAGCCTCTTCGAGCATTTTACGACCTTCTATGACAAAAGAATCTCTTTGTTGACGGTAAGCTTTATTATCTCTTAAAAGACAAAAGTGCTTAATTAAAGAATTATGAGGGCTAAAGAGTTCCATACAAGGCTAGTACATTAAATATTTGATTAACTTTTGGATGTAAAAGCCTCACGGCCCACTACAACTGAGGTATCCTGTTACAATTAAATATACCACGCCCTAGAATTTTGGATCACTTTATTAGCGGCACAGATTTTCGCATGGCCCCAGTTCAATATCCTCTTATCGAAAGCGTTATCGGAATCCTCCAAGAAGTAGGGGCAGGTAAGCTGGTTACAGATCTCGCTCGTAGATTGGAATCTGTGCCGGCACCTACTATGCCTCGAAAAGTAAATACGAAGGGACGAGCTATTCCTTCTTGGAAGGAGGCAAGGAGCCTAAAAGAACCAAGCCTGCTAAAATCAATACTAGATTCTTAAAAATATACTGTCCTTCAAGCGTTAATCCATAAGGAAAGATCATAAAGCAGTCTTCAGGATTGAGAGTAAGAGGTAAAAAAGTCCCTGGAAATTTCAGGAAAAGCAATAAAAGCCCAATCCGGTTAAATTTTCTTAGGATTAAAATAAACCGATCACAGCTTCCCAAATGCCTAGATAGATGAAAAAGTGATGGGTTCCTATCCATTGGGTGGCATGAAAAACGAGCTCTTCGACAGGACTTATACCTAAAACTTTTAATAGGCCATACCACAAATAAATAATGCCCAATCGATGCACCGTAGGCAATTAAGAGCTCTTCTTCTCAAGAATTGGGAGAGGGCTATTTCCACCCCAAGATATTTATCCCATAACATAGAGTCCTCGCTTTAATTAGGCATTTCTCGCTTATGGCCATTTACTGGCATAAATGGGTGATACGAACGAATCAAATGGCCCGCTGATTTAGAGTTGAAAAAATTACGTGAATGTATATGACCTGCGTAACATGAGACTCAGGAAATATTCGATGCTTTAGCACTGAGTTCCCTATACAGATAATAACCTAAGTAATGTATAAGTTTAACCATGAAAGTTTTAAGTGATTGGTTCCTGAAAAACAAACGGGCACTTCCTTGGAGGGAAAAAAGAGACCCTTATGCAACATGGATTGCTGAGGTCATGCTACAGCAAACAGGTGCCTTAGTAGTTATTCCTTATTTTGAACGCTGGATGAAGGCCTTACCCGATATTGAAAGTTTAGCTGCAGCCCCCAAGGAAACTGTTTTAAAATTATGGGAAGGCCTTGGATACTATAGTCGAGCACGTAATCTCCTAAAAGGGGCGGCATATATTATAGAGAATTTTCAAGGCAAGATCCCTTCTGATCGTGCCTTATTACAAACCATTCCTGGAATAGGCCCCTATACCTCTGCAGCTATTGCAGCCTTTTCTTTTGGCCTGAGAATAGCTGCGGTTGATGCAAATGTAAATCGCTTTATTTCACGTTTTTTAACCCTTGAAAACAAGGCTCTTGTTGAACAAGAAGCAACAAAACTTTTACCGGATAAAGATCCCTCTATTGTAGCCGAGGCTATGATTGAAATGGGGGCAACCATTTGTCGTAAAAAACCTAACTGCTTAGAGTGTCCTGTACAAAAAAGCTGCCTTGCTTTTTTACAAAAAAGACAATATGAGCTCCCATTGACATCCAAAAGGGTAGCTATAACTTATTTAAAAAAAACCGTTACCATTGTTTGTTTTAAAGATCAATTTATGCTAAAAAACCCTGAAAAAGAGGGTATTATGGCTGACTTGTGGGAGTTTCCCTCGGATTTTTTTCATACAGAAGAGATTAGATATAAGTTGCCCATTCAAAAGCACAGTTTTACACGCTATTGTGTCACACTTACTCCTCAGATTATCTTTCCAGAGGTTATAGATTTTATAGATAAGAGGGAGTTTTCCTGGTATTCTCTTGAAAAAATGAAAAACTTAACATTCTCTGCTGGTCATAAACGTATATTAAAAGACTTAAACGACTATTTAAAACAGGAGCTCTAAAATACTATGACTATTCTACATACCGAAAGTTCTCTTGGATGGGGGGGGCAGGAAATAAGGGTTTTTCAAGATGCCTGTTCGTTTCGTGATGAGGGTTATCGTATTTTACTGGCAGCCCCTGCAGAAAGTCTCATTTATAAGAGGATGAATGAAGCAGGCTTTGAAGTATTTCCTTTTTCTTTTAGATGGCGTAATCTTTGGAAGCTCGGCCATATTATCCGTTTACAAGGTGTTAAAATTATCAATACACACTCATCCAAGGACAGCTGGATGGGTGGGGTCGCAGCACGTCTTTTTAGCTGTAAAGTTGTTCGTACGCGTCATTTATCCACCCCTGTGAAGAGGGGTCTTAATAGTATCGTACTTTATCGATATCTTGCAGATGCCCTTGTGACCACTTGTCAAATCACAGCAGATATCCTACAAAAACAAAGCGGCCAAAAAAAATGCGTTTCGATCCCTACGGGTCTTAAAATAGAAGGAATAAAGCTTCGTTATGATCTGCGTGAGAAATTTGGCATCAGCCCAACTGATTTTGTTGTAGGGACTCTCTGTGTATTAAGAAGTTGGAAGGGAGTTCAGGGATTGCTATCAGCTGCAGCATTATGTCAAGATCTCCCTATTACATGGTTAATAGTGGGAGATGGCCCTATGCTTTCACGTCTAAAAATTCAAGCAAAAAACTTAAAAAAAGTGATCTTTACAGGGCATGTTGAACCCCCTTATGAGGCACTAGCCGCCATGGATATATTTACTCTTTTAAGCATAGCTAATGAGGGTGTGAGTCAAGCAACCATCCAAGCAGCAAGCCTTGGCAAGCCCCTTATTACCTCTAATGTTGGGGGGCTTCCTGAAGTATGCCTGGACGGAATTACAGGATTTATTACTAATTCTCCCGAAAAAACCGCCTATTATGTAAAGCTATTTTACAATGATCCAGAACTTCGGGAAACAATGGGATTAGCTGGGAAGGCTCTGGTAAATGGGAGTTTCACATCTATTCAAACATTTAATAAGATGAAGGAAGTTTACGATCAATTCCTATGAGAGCATCCTCTATGTGTTAAGGGTGTCATTATGTGCAACTCTCTATAACCATATTTTTCAAAAAAGTAGCGGAAATCTTTAAGTAATACAATGCGCCTCCTTTGTGAGGGGCATATCTCTCTTTAGATGGATATTTTATAAAGGATCCTTATAATACACGCCTTTTCCATTCCTACATACTTACAGAGTAAGAAATAGATCTTGCAGGCTGAGCAACATATTCTCTCAGGGTAACACGGGGCTTATAAGTCCCTAAAATTTTAGCCTATATAAAATCAGATTTCTTCACAGATGCTTAACAAGCATTTTTCTCGTATAACTTCAGGTATTTATAAAAAGCTGTATGTCCGTTATAAGCTGAAATAAGGAATCCAGCGTAACCATCAAAAAGGCCTTTTTTAAGAATATAGCTTTTAAAGAAAGCCATAAAAGCATGTGCAAGTGCTTTTGAAGGGGATGATTTCTGATTGCTTTGTTCGGCAAAAAGATCACTATAAAGCTGCATTTTATGTAAAAATTCGCTTATAGAATGATAAGGGGTGTGTAAAAGTGGATTTTGTAAATATATAATGGACATCTGAGATGCTACAACCTTTTCATGGACCTGATCCTGTGAAAAACTAAAAATTTTTCTATTAAAGAGTCTTACCACGTGATTAGTTCCCCAACCACATCCCTTTATATGTTGGCCTTTATAAAAATTCTTTCGGGGAAAGGAATAAACAAATTTTTCATCTAGATGTAGGGTCCTAATTTCTTCGAAAAGATTTTGTGATAAGACTTCATCACTATCTATAGAAAAAATCCAATCATAGAGTGCATAGGAGGAGGCTAAGTTATGAAGGGGGCCAAACCCTATAAAAGAGTGTTTAAAGATACGTACATTGGGATAATTTTCGGCAATAGCCAATGTATTATCTGTGGATCCATTATCTAAAATGATAACATCGCTAAAGTCTTTTAATAGCTCAAGAGTATCTCTAAGACTTTTACTGGCATTTTTTGTTAGCACAGTAACACTTATTTCAAGCACTATGATATTCCTTGTACCACTTTACAAAAAGAGGGAGACCCTCTGCAAGGGAAATCCGCGGTGAAAATCCAAGCTCTTTTTTTGCAGGTTCAATATCGGCAAAGGTTTCCCTCATCTCGCCCATTTGCATAGGAAGCTTTTCAATAAGGGCTCTCTTGCCAACAGATTTTTCTAAAATATCTATAAAATAGAGGAGCTCTTCGCTTTTATGGTTCCCTAAATTATAAACGCGAGCTCCCCCCATATAATCAAGCGCTCCCAGAGTACCAGCCACTATATCATCGATATAAGTAAAATCACGTTTCATTTTACCCATATTATAAAGTTTGATAGGCACTTCCTCGATTATAGCTTTAGTAAAAGAGTAACAAGCCATATCAGGGCGGCCCCAAGGGCCATAGACCGTAAAAAAACGCAACCCCGTGCAGGGCAGTCCATAAAGATGATGATAAGAGTAAGCCATTAGTTCATTAGCCTTCTTAGTGGCTCCATAGAAATTTATGGGTTTATCTGTTGGATCCTCCACAGAAAAAGGCAGTTTTATATTAGCTCCATAGACTGAAGAAGACGAGGCATATACAAGAGGTAATTTAAAGAGTCGGGCAAGCTCTAGTATATTTGAGAAGCCTACGAGGTTAGCATCCACATAAGCTTTGGGATTCTCAATGCTATAACGCACGCCTGCTTGTGCTGCTAAATGCAGAATATGGGTGGCTCCAGAGGCTCTTTTTTGTAGAGCGCAGCTATCTGTTAGGTCACCCTCATATATGTGTATTCCATTGTCTTTAAGTATCTTAGCTCGATCTCGCTTAAGAGATGGGTTATAGTACGAACAGAAATTATCAAAGCCTATAACAACATCACCGCGTGCTTTAAGCTGGAGCGCTGTATGCATTCCGATGAAGCCTGCGGCCCCTGTCAAGAAGATTGTTTTTTGTGCCATGGTTAGATTCTTTGTAGGGGCTCTTTTATTGTATTATGAGCGTGCCAGTTTAAAATTTTTTTAGTAAGGGATAGACCAAGTAAAGCCGTTTTTCTATCTGGGGGCTGTGCTGAGGCCTCCCATAAATAGTATAGGTAGATAAACAAAAAGGCTTTAGATTTTTTCTTAACCCATTCTCCTCTAAAGGAAGTCCTCTTATAACATATTTATAACGATAGAGAAGTCTGTAAAAGATAATAGGCTCAGGATCTGTTTCTAGTAAAGCCTGGCGGGTATGAGTACCAATAGGGGCGATTTCCTCCATAATAAGAACCCTCACCTGCGCCCTATAGAATAATAATAAAAACCATTTGCGCGCATTTCTTCAGGATTGTATTGGTTACGTCCATCAAAAAAAGCTAGATGGTTCATTTTCTTTTTAACCTCTGTAAAGTTAACAAACCTAAACTGCTTCCATTCTGTGACTAAAACAATAGCGTCAGCACCCTCAGAAGCTTCTAATTCATTCTGGCACCAAACAACAGGATCTGTTATAAGCTTTTTTGCTTTGTCCATACTAACTGGATCAAAGAGACGTAAATGAGCACCTGCTTTATAAAGCTCCTTAATAAGAACAAGAGATGTAGCCTCACGCATATCATCTGTTTCGGGTTTAAAAGAAAGCCCCCAAATAGCAATTTTTTTATCTTTTAATTGACCAAAGTAAGCCGCAATTTTCTTAAAAAGTAGCTTTTTCTGATTATGATTTACCGCATCTACGGCCTCTAAAATAGAAAGAGAAAGATTGTGGCGTTTAGCTGTATGGGTGAGAGCTTTAATATCTTTGGGAAAACAGGAGCCCCCATATCCACAGCCTGGGTATAAAAAATCAGAGCCAATACGACGGTCACTACCAATCCCTTTACGAACTGCTGTTATGTCGGCTCCCAGCTCTTCACAAAGGCTCGAGAGCTCATTCATAAAGGAAATCCGTGTGGCAAGCATAGCATTAGCTGCATATTTAGTCATTTCTGCAGAGAGTACGTCCATTAAAATAATACGCTCATTATTCAAATTAAAAGGAGCGTATAAGGATCTTAAGACCTTCGCAGAGTGAGTATTGTTGGTGCCAATAATAATACGATCGGGCTTCATAAAATCAGAAATAGCATTACCTTCTTTAAGAAACTCTGGGTTGCTAACTACATCATATGAGAAAGAGACACCGCGCTCTGTAAAACAATCTGCCACCCACTCTGTAACCTGGGCAGCAGTGCCAATTGGAACAGTCGACTTATTAACAATGATATAAGGTCCTGTTATAGTAGGGGCTAACTGCTTAACAGCCTTTTCTAAATAAGAGAGGTTAACACTACCATCGGCTGATTCAGGGGTAGGAACGGCTAAAAAACAGATCTCTCCAGGCGATGAATAGGTTGTTGTAAAGCGAAGGCGTCCGGCTGTTGTATTTCTTACAACAAGATCTTTAAGGCCTGGCTCAAAAATGGGGATGATACCCTCTTGCAGGTCCTTAATTTTAGCCTCATCTATATCCAAACAAGTAACATAATGCCCCATTTCGGCAAAACAGGCACCCGCGACAAGGCCTACGTAGCCTGTTCCTATGATTAAAATATGCATAGATCTATATTAAACTGATTTTGGGTTTAATGCCTTTGAAAAGAGTTTTTTAAGAATGAGTATTGAATGGGTTAGTTCGCAAATAGCTGAAATTCTAGAGTCTAACGAAAAAAATTCTGCCTTGTTGCAGAAAAAAATTGTTGTTTCTCCTTTTGGAGCTATTTTTATAGCTCGGAGCTCCTGGCTTGGAAGATTTTGGACTTTTCTATGGAGTCTTTCACGTATTATCGATTGGTCGGGAGTTTTAGAAATAAGGGCTTTTAGTAGGGCTTTAATTAAAATAGCCGGTGTTTGGAAAGAAAATATCGCAGTACTCTCATTCCATAGTAATATATTTAAAACGCTTATGGAGTCCAGCATAAAAGGGGATCTTTATTTACTCCAAGATGAGAAAGCCCTCACACATAGAGTACTGCGCTTAGCACAGATCTACCTCTTCCCGGCTTTCCGTAATTATGGATCGTATCCTTTTATAGAAAACTGGAGGCATATAAATGAATTACTAGGAGTTCCTGAAAATTCTGAAGCAAGCCCTTCTTTTTTAGAAGAAGGATTTTTATCGTGGATTGCGACCTTATCTGGGGAGTCATTCCCCTTTATGAGCACGTTTAAAAAAATATTTTTTCAAGAAGTATTGACAACTAAAGAAAAAAACCAATTTAAAAACTGGATAGAAATACTCCAAGAGCAAGAGGCTTTCATTCCTATTGCCGATTTTCTGATAGCGCTTAAAAGACTTGCCTTCCATTTACAAGCTCTACCGCAGTTACCCGATTTTTTAATAAGGCTTAATGGAGCCCTTAAAAAGGAGGGCTGTTTTCTTTTCGATAAGATAGATCCATATCATGCAGCTAGGGTTAGCTCTTCTATAGAGCGTTTAAAGCTAGTAAGCATCTTAGGAAAAGAACCTAAGAGTATTTTAAAAAAGGGCACTCCTCCTTCCATAGGATCTAAAGATAGGATGGAGGGATCTAATTTATTCTGTAAGGACAATCTTATCTACTTATCATCTTCAGAAGATTATCAACTTGTATGGAGTCCTAAAAATGAAGTGGCTCTTTCACTTATACAATCCGAGCGCTCTTCTGGAGGATGGAAGAATTATATTTTACCTTTAGAAATACTTGAAGATGGGCTTTATGCTAAAATAAGCAAATGGGATGCTTTTTCTAAAAGCAACTTACCTTCTCTGACTCGTCTGCTTAAAAGTCTTATTTCTAAATGTCTTTGGAGCCCTTTTTTAGTAAAGGACTTATTTGTAAGTGTAAGCACAGAAATTAAAATACTCACGCCTATTACCCTAGAAGATGAACCGCTGGTCTATGAAAAAGCTATCAGCTTTATAGCTTCTTTCCAAGATCCAGAATTATTTAATGAGATGGCCCAAAGATTAGATCTCTATAAACATCCTATTCAAATTTATTATAAAGATACTTTATCATTTAGAGTACATCCTGAAAAGGCTTATCATAATAAGCTTGTGCAAAGTCTTAAGCTCGCGCCCTCTATATCGGATATTCTTGAAAAAAACAGCCGTAAAATTCGCTTCATGATGGAGCAAGCCAGGCTGCGACTCTTACCTTGCTTAGATGAAAAGAAGTTGCAATCTGATCAAAAAGACTCTTTTATATTAATAGATCGCATACGACGCTATTTTCCAATACTCTCCTCAGAACTTCCTCTGCTTGAGGATGCAGGAGCTATTAATACTTTTCTAAAATTTATCTCAAGCAAAAAGTCCCTAGAAACATGTTAAGATAGGCTAATGAAAGTTGCTCCTGTTTCACGAACAATACAAGGGCCTTGTTCATGAACTTTTCGGCGAAAAGAAAAGAAGTCATCTTTGTTTTCATAGGTACAAATTCGAGCTATTTGCAGGTGATGAGAAAGGATTCCAGCTGAAAGAAGCTCCTCTTGCGCTATTTGCCATAAATCTATATGAAAAGGCTCCTTTATGTGATGCCAAAATTCAGGAGGCCACTCTTTGGCCCAAGAACAAAATTCTGAAAATTGAGGTCCCAGACTGGGTGAAATCGCCACTAAAATATCGCAGGGGTGTGATTGGAACTTCTCTTTCATTCTACTAATAGTTTTCGTATAAAGCCGTTTGATATTTCCTCTCCATCCAGCATGCGCAGTGGCCACAACTTTTTTCACAGGGTCATAAAAACAGGCAATTTGACAATCGGCATGCATCATCAGAAGGCCTAGACCCTTTTCTTGAGTCATAAGGGCATCACATTCAAAAGTAGGCGAATTTTTGTCCACTGAAAAAATCGTATCCGTATGTATCTGAGAGGCATAAGAAATTTTCTCCAGCTTAAATTGCTGTTTTACAATTTCAAAATTTTGCCTTATTTCAGCTAGGTTATAAGCTTTTTCAATAGCCATATTAAAAGGCTTAAGGATAACTGCATTTATCAAACCTGCATCATCTAGGAGCTCAAAAGAAAGCCAACGTAAAGAGCCTTCTTTATGAAGCTGCATTCTGTATTAATCTCAAAGTAGAAAAAAGATTAAAAATAGCTGTGATATCAATACCGCTCTTTCCTTCGATCATTGATAGAGCCTCTTCTAATGTGGCCTTGCTAGAAAAAGTTTCTAAAAGCTTAAATTCTATATCAGAAAGGGGGTGCCAGAATGTTTTTCCTGATAAGGGCAACCTATAAAGAACGACTTTAATAGGCTCTTTCCTTAGTTTCTTGGGTTTCTTGTCCTCTAGGATCTCTTTACGAAAGGTGATAAGATCTTCCTTTATACTGACTAGCTTTACATGATGCTGTAAAAGAAAGGGTTTTGAGGGATCTAAAGGATTTACTACCACATCACCTAAAATAGTATCATAAAAAGCTTTATCTATATGGGCGAGCTTTAAGATCATCTTGTCTAGTTTTAATTTAGATATCCAGTCAAGCAGTCCCTCCGCAATCAAATAGAGTGACCATTGCCTTGAGTTATGTTCCAAGAGATAGGGCTCAGCAATTTGTTGGTTGAACTGTGTAGTGCCCATCCATTTAGTTAAGCTTGGGAAAATATGCTGAATAGCCTTAAAAAGGCGCCACCAATATTGCTGATTATAAATTTCCATCCTCGTATGGGGCTTCACTAGCGAAGTCCCTACAATATACTTAGCAGAGACTAAAATATGTTCAGGGTTTATTTTTTGATTTTCTAAGGGCGTGCGCAAAACAGTCCCAAACCATTCCTGCAGCTCTTCATGAAACATAAACAGGGGCCTTCTGGTACTCTTTTGCCTTTAAAGCCTCTTTCCATGTTTCTTCAAAAGAAACAAAGTCATCATCCCATTCAAGAAGTGTAGAAACAGATCCAGTTTTAGGCCAGACCTCTCTATAAATCTCCCAAACCTCTTTTTTTACGTAATTATTATGCGTATCGAGGAGATAATGTCCCTTATCAAGGTGACCTGCTATATGGATTTGAACAACCCTATCTAAGGGGATATTTTTAATATATTCATCCACAGTAAAATGATGGTTATGAGAAGAAACATATATGTTATTTACATCCAACATCATAGAAATGTCTGCTTTCTCTACAATAGCGCTATAAAACTCCCATTCGGGCATTTCATCCACATGAAAAGAAACGTAAGAAGAAAGGTTTTCTAAAGCAAAAGGGCGCTCTAAAAAATCCTGAACAATGCGTGCTCGTTGCACTACATGGTTAATCATCTCTTTTGTATAGGGCAGGGGTAATAAATCATGGTAGTGGGCCCCTTTCTGATGCCCCCAACATAGGTGGTCTGATATCCAAGGGGTGTTGGTTTTTTCAGCTAATTTTTTAAGCTTCTTAAGGTACTCAAAATCTAAAGGATCTGGGCTGCCTATAGCAAGGGTAACCCCATGCATAGTAACTGGATAATGCTCCAAAATAGCATCCAAATACTCCAAAGGTGCGCCCTGGTCTACCAGAAAGTTTTCAGAAATAATCTCAAACCAATCAATAGGGGGGAGTTGTTCTAATATAGTATCATAATGGGCACTCCTAAGACCGATGCCAATACCTAGGTTTTTCTTAAGCATTTTGTATAGCTATAAGGTAGTCGAGGGCTCTATTTGGGTCAATGCCTTGTGTTAAAAAAATAGCCAAACCGCGTGCGTCGGGTGTTAAACTTAAGAAGAAAATACGGTCATCTAAACCAAGCGAATCATAAAAGGCCTTCTGATTTGGGTAGAGTCTAGCAGCGTCATTATTCTGCGCAGCTAAAACAGCTTTATTAGGATCTTTTAAAGCCTCCTTATTGAAAACTAGATTTTCTTGTGTGCGATTACTTAGAGAAAGGTATAAAATCTTGTTACTGTCATCTAAAGAGTTATAAAAAGTCCTCTGTTCGGGAATTAAGTATGATAAATACTTGTACAAAGCATTTTTGATAGCATCATCAGCCGGCATCGTTTCTGAAAGGGCAGCCGCATCTGCGCTACTCTCCTCACTTAGTATAAAAAAGATTTTTTTACCATTATCACTCAGCCGATTATAAAAAGTTTGCTGTGTAAGTGGTAGGGTTTTCATATCATAATTAATAGCCCTTTCAAGAGCTTCTTTAGGTGGATACTTCCGCGTCATTTCCATAGCAGCAATTCTATCTTCCTTACTAAAATTAAGGAATGCTCTTTTACGATCAGAAGAGAGTTGATTATAAAATGATTGCTCCTCGGATGAGAGCCCTTGATTTAAAATAGGAGCTATATGCATAGATGCTCTTTCCATAATTTGGCTATAGACATCTAGGGCTTCTAAATAGACAGTTCCCGTTGTAAAAAACACCCCGAAAAAAACTAGACTAGGAAGGAAGTATTTCATAAAAAAAGGCCGGTTCAAATTCTACAAACCGGCCTAGTAGTCTCCAGATAAATATTTACTTAAGTTTACTTTTTTTAACTACTTTAGCTTTGCCAGTTTCGGGATCTTTAACAGGTGGTGTTGTAGGCTCACTATGATTACAGCTGTCGCTACCACATTTATTGTCAAAACTACGGTTTAAAGAAGCATTCTTATCATTACTGCTTGAATAGCTACTACGGACACTTGTATCTATACCGTGTTTTTTAGCTACTAGAGGCTCTTGAGGTTTGGAATTCATAGCCATTTTAGTGCTCTTAGAAGAAGGAGTCTTGTGGTCCCCTGCCTTAGGGACGGGCACCTGGGGGGCATCAGCTGTGACGGCATGGCAACCTCCAGTACTTGGATTCGGATTGGCAGTAGAGCTTTGAGCTCCGAGTACTGCACTGCCTGCCATCATTCCTATAATGGCTAATTTTAGCATAGCTTGTTTGTTCATGAGAAGATCTCCTTTAATATGTATCCTTTTCCACAAGTTACTATAAATTTTAATTTACGCCTAAACAAATTATATAAAGTTTTTTAGAGAGGCAGAAAGTTTTTGAAAGATGAAATCTTTAGAAAAGATGTACGACCACCATTTTTTAGACACAAATTTACAATTAAAAATTATGTCTTTACAATATCCTTTTGAGTCCTATCCATAAGATATATAGTCGACCCTGAAAAATTCTGATTTTCCCCTGTCGAATAATCATTTTTAAAGCCCAGATAGACAACAAGGCTCCTTTTTTCGGTCCCAAGAAGCTCTGTTTGGATAGGATGGCTAAAAGTATCTTAATCTTATAAAAATATGAGCGTCTTGAAACATGGGGGCACCGCTACTTGGCTCTGTTAGATCCAAGTTTCATAGAAATTTTTCATGAGGGCGAGATTTGCTCACTAGCGGTGCCCCTCCCTCTTTAGGCTGGCTGCATCTTCGGTAATTGGTTAAGAAGAATCCGTAAATTCCCTCCAATCCCGCAAAGCCATGCGTTTAATTGGTCTCCCAGCTTTCATTGAAGAAAGTTTCGTCCAAGCGTGACCATCGCTCTTCATATGCCCAATGCGCGGTTCGATAGATTGTCTACGATTGATTGGGGCTTTAAACCATCTGCTGCATTTTCTTCTTACGCCAGAAAAGTAGATTTTGATCTTCTCAACTTTATGGCCACAGTAACCTTTACCCACGACAACCATAACTGCAGGTTCCTTTGTTTGGCTCCTCAGCCTTATCCAAAAAGGATTTAAGCGTATTTCCATCGTAGGGATTTCCACGGGTGGGCCATGCATGTGAGGGCAAAGCCCTCTTTATGCGTAATAGCCAAAGATGCTTTACAACGAAATTCATATTTTTTATGAGCGTTTCCCTTACTAATACATGCAACTATCAGGCGCATGTTGACTATAGATCTTTTTACTATCCTTCCGCTCTTGAGATGAAATTCGATGTACTTTATCGAATAATTCCTTAGCCATTGCTTTGAAGCGGGTATTTGTTTCTAGCCATCTTTCGAATTGCCTAAGAACTCGTCCGACAATCGTTTTGAGTTTTTTCAATTCTCTTATAGCCCCTCTCATTTGCTTCGCATGAGCATAGCGAGAAAAGAGCCAAGCTAATCTTTTACCTACTCTAACGTATGTTTCACGCAGAGTAATTCCCAATTTGCTCGACAAGCTCAACTCAAATGGTTTAAGCACTTAAGATACAATCGAATATCTGCTCAGGTAGGCAATGTTTTTCTCCCTAACCGTTGTATCAACAATAACTGGCTTAAAACTACCTTTTTTTATAATTCCAACAGACTGACCGGCACGAATAGTTGATCGAAGGATAGCCTCTTTAGCCTTTCTACCCAAGGCGCTTTCTGCATCTACACAAGGAAGATGGGTCAATAGGTAATTCCCTATGTGTATA
>VFKH01000033.1 GCA_009885615.1 Parachlamydiales bacterium | reverse complement strand
ATCTTCAGGCTTTTTCTGGTCAGAATCTTGGAGAATATAAAGAAGATCCTCAGGCATGGATAAAAAAACAGTGCAGTGAAAGCAGTCCGCATATAGCTACATCTATTAAGCTTTGCCAAACCCTCGAACTTCTTAAGCAGACTTTTTCTGAATATCCGATCCCTGCAGAGCTAGATCTTGAAGGAGCAAAGCTTTTTGTCCTTAACACCTATATACAATCCACTGTACAAGGAAGAAGCCCCTGGTATGAAGCCGCTTATCTGATAGCCTTAGCTATGCAGGGGCAGCGAGGTTGGCACTCTTTACGAGATCTTTCTGTAGATGCCTTGCAAGCTAGTATCCAAGGAGCTTTTTCTAAAGAGGCTTTTAAAAGAGCTATTCACTGGCAAGGGACAGTTGATGTCTCCACAAAGGCATATCTTCTAAAGTGGATCGAAACACAAAATGAGGAAAAGGTTAAAGACTTGCTTCAGTTCTCTACAGGAAGCCTTTCCCTAACAGGAGAGCCTGTTGAAGTTATGATATCCCCTCCTACTAGAGAGGGGACATTCCCTCTCCCTACAAGTCATGCTTGTGCAAGGCAACTTTGTCTTCCTACAGGTTACAGCTCCCAACAAATGTTTGATGATAAGATAAAGCAGTCCCTAGAAGATGCTAAGGCTAACGGCTTCCTTTTCGTATAGATGTGTTTATGCATAATTTAGCGCTTAGCTAGTAACTCCTGTTATACAGGGCCATTGTAATTATAAAGATGTTCAACCAAGAAAAAGTTTCCTCAGATCTACTCGGATCAAGCCTTATTATGCATGCTCTTAATCAGAACTCTTTATCAAACTCGTCGTAATGCTCCTGGATTTATGGATGCAAGTTGGAATCAATTTCATCAATTCTTGACCTAGAAAGCAGCAAGAAACTGGTGGGAGCCTCGAATGGGTGAACCCTGCCTATACGTCACAAGATTGTTACTAGTAGGCTCATCGAGATGTTAAGAAGCTCTCACAAAGAACGCATTGTTGTTTGCGATGTGGATATAGGGCAATACGGGATCTTAACGCAGCACAGAATATTTTGGCCCTTGGATTGAATGGCCTGAGAGTGATCCCTACAAGCCTTCGCCTTTAGGCGAGGGAGCAGTCACCTATGGGGAGTGGTTCACCCAGTTAATTTAGGCAAGATCTCCCAAGTCACAAGGATCTATATCCCCTCTATGGCTATTCTCTTTTAATTCATCATAGACATCCCTAACCCCTGGAATCTGCTTAATAAGCTTCAAAATAGTAGTTCTTTCCTGCTTATTTATTATTAGACCTTTAATAGTTACGAGGCCCTCATGTGTGCTAACTCTAGCTGTGTAGCGTGCCTTAAAAGATAGGTTGTAGTAATTTTTTAAAGAGCTTCTTACCTGCTCGGAAATAGAACGATCTTTTGAGTCTTCTACACGGTAATTACGGGCGCGATTGCCCATGCGTTTACGAGAAGACTCCTCACGGCAGCTAGTAGCTATCAAGCTTATTCCCAACAACAGAATTAATAAAAGTAATCTTCTCATAAAACCTCTGCAGGATTTTAAATTATTTCAAATTAAAAAATTTAATCTTTTCTTATAACTAAGCTCACAATATCACATATAAAAATATTGTCAACATTTAATATTTTTAAATATTACTTTATTCTAAATAAATAACTTCTTCATACCGCTAATTGTTAAGTAATATGGATTTTTTAAAAAGCGTTGTACAGCCACCCTTTTTGTAGAAACAGATTTGAAATTTAAATAATTAATATATATCTTAGTTTTGTTCGAGTCCTCTACGCGAGCTATATAAGGGCTCGCTCTGGACCTCTTCACTACCCCTAAATTCATGTGACCCCCCTCATCTAGTTACTGTTATTTCTGGCCTCATGGGGGCTTTGGTATCTCATTTTAGCCACCAACCATTGAGCATTGTAGATCTCTGTAAAAAGTCTTACAGCCTTTCTAAGTTCTTCTATGCCTTTGTCTATCCCGTCTATTCCTACCGCCTTATTTTTATCTAGGCGGTAAAAAAATCCGTAAAATATTCATGGTTAAAGATATGCATTAGACATTCAAACTCTTTGCCATGATCCATTCCAGACGGCCATGCTATCTTGTTCAATTTTGTGTTCGTCCCTGAATGGCTCTGTTGTCCCACACCAGGTCTCCTCGAATTAGGTTGATATTTATCCAGGACCCTTCCCTCCACGGACATTATCCCGCTTCCTCAGTACTACGGTCCATCTGACTTCCTAGCAATCCTCTCGGCTTCCTTACTTTTATATTTGTCAGCCAATACTCCTTACCTTGGAGGATTACTAGGATCTGCCACGTTCACACATTACCTCTGATTAGATGCTACGCTCTTAGACCCCGGAGTGCCTTCTATTCCTACCTATATCGGTTTAGATGATATTGCCTTCTGTCTTTACTACGACATCGGCCATCTCATGATCCTCGTTTTCGAGGCTCAATCGCGTTCATTCATTACGGCCTGCAATCGTCCTGTCTACGCTTAACTTTATTTGTTACCTGCTAAAATTCAAGACTCGGTACAGAATGAGGTAGGTGCCTCGTTTCTGACTGCTCTTCCAGCAGCTAGGGAATGTACGCCTCATAGCACACCTTAAATGTGAGCCGTTAACAATTACGGATTTTTTTAGTTGGTATCTTATTCGCTACATCTATCTTGATAAAGTAGAGGCACAGAAAGCCAAGTTATTTCCTAACTTCCCTTGATCCCTTAGAAACCGGATATTAACCCTATAGTTATAAAACTTTTTCAACAAAAAGTGTCATCTATGTCACCGATCGGACCGATCTAGCATAAGCTGACGCTAAGAAAAGCTAGTCTAGAAGCTTAAGCGCGCCTTAAAAACATCCAGACTGCGTAAACTTAAATCACCGCATATGTCCAATTTGAACCTGCTTCCTATGAGAGTTGCCCTTCTATGATCTCTTGAGATAGATAGGATCAAAGGTTATCAATTTGGAGCCCTAATATACGGGTAGCGACCAGCTCTGTGATCATCTACGGGATGTTTTTGTGTTTTTATTTGTGGAAATTTTGGGTTTCTAATATGTTTAGCACACATAAGTTGCCTTTAAAATCGTAATGATGACTATTATAGGCGGACAAGACTCAGATCATCTGGGCCTGAGTCTTGATTTTCTGGTTCAATGCTCAGGCGCTTAAATCTAAATAAAGGGTAAATCATGACCAACTTCAATCTGGGAATATGGCACGAAGGCATACCAAAACCGGTTGCAACAAATCGAGTAAAGTTTGATTCATACTGCCAAGACTATATTAGATTTATTACTAATAATAATATTACACGAGCTTTTTTCTTGATACAAGACCCAGCTATGAGTCCTTGGTGTCAAGCTGACTCACAAGGTAACTATTGGATTGTTGATTCGTGGTTGAATAAACTACCCCATGGTTGCGAGGCGGGTTTTGTTTTGGATACGGAGGATAGTTCTCCTTGGCAAGGCAGTGCTCCCCTATTCCAACCTGGAGATACTATGGAAATGGCATTTGAATTAACACAGGCCATAAACTTGGCTTCTGCTATAAAAAAGGTTTCCTGTATTGGTTTTGACTACGAGAACATGCCCATCTATTACAAAAGCGGGAAAGATTGGATTACTGATTTGTTTGCAAAGTATATTGATAAAAAATCAAACGACTGGGGTTGGGCGGGTGGGTATACGGGAAGTTCTCAGATAAACGGTGGACAGGCTTGGTATCCAGAACTTTACTGGGTGACAGATACACCAACCAATCCTGCGGGGTGGGTAGGTGAAGTGTCTGAGGCTTGTAGCCTAGCACAGGGGGGTAAAGCTTGTGTCGGCCCAGATGCAACGGATTATGCAAGGTTTATAAACGACCCCACTTCTATGTACAATACTGCACTTGGCGTGGCTTTGACTAAACATGCGGAGATATATACAAATTTGGCACACACATGGCCCATGTTTACAGTTGAGCGATATGTTGATGCTGATACTTCAAAAAATCAGTGTGTGCAAAGCGCAGAGCAACCTAACAAAAATAATGCTTGTGGGGTATTAGATGGATTTGGAGTTTGGGATAAAAAAGATTTCATAGACTGGTTAACGCTTGTTAATAAAAACAATCCTACCCTGAAGAACTTTATGATCTATGAGTGGAATTATATTCCATGTAACTGGTTATAAAGGCTCCTAAGTCCAGAGACCGTTAAAATTATCGACAAGAGGAGGCATCCGGATAGAGTCCATATCGGGGGCTTAGAAGCATTATACAGGTTGGAATTGAGGATGTTTATTTCAAGGATAAGATTCTTGGCAGTAATGATTATTGTTTCTGACTTCTCTATAGAAGCGGCGTTAGTATTAACAAAATAATATTTAATATCCTCGTCGCTGTGGATGATTAATGGACGGAACTTGGCTTGTATTTCATCACATCTCCACAAGGGCTCTATTTTTATATTAAATTATTTTAAAATGCCGGTTTTGAAATAATTCTAATAAAAAATTTTATTGACTGTGCTTGCACTATGATGCTAAACGTATTTCTAATTAAGGCTGGTTAATCAATGCTTAGAAAATACTTTTTACCATTTATAGCTTTATTGGGAGCTATCTGTGGTCTGCTTGTTGTTTTTTGGAGTCAGAAAAAACTACCTATCCCTCCTATCCTCTTTCCTCCGGCAATATCACCCTACACCCATACTATTGCTGGAGTGGGAATTATCGAATCCTCCTCTGAAAATATTGCTATTGGCTCTCCTTTTAATGAGGTTGTTGCTAAAGTTTTTGTGACGGAAGGTGATGTAGTAAAGGCTTCCAGTCCCATTTTTCAATTAGATCTGCGCAATTTTGAAGCACAAAAAGAATCGGCCGAGGCCTCTCTACAGGCTGCATTGGTAACAAGAGATGATAAAAAAGAGCAACTTTCTTTTTATGAGCGCCTAAAAGATGCGCGTGCTGTTAGTGAACAAGAATATAGTACTGCTCGTTATGCTCTGCTCTGCGCAGAAGCCTCAGTAAAAGTAGCTATGGCAACTCTCAAAGAAGCCCTGATTAATATCGATAGATCTATCATAAAAGCACCCATAGATGGCCGGATCTTGCAAGTAAACATCCATATCGGCGAAATTGCACCCATTGCTCCTATTATAGCAATACAATCCCCCTCTATGGTTTCTTCCCAAGGAACACTTATCTTGATGGGCCGTGTAGAGCCTTTACAGATTAGGATCGATATTGATGAAGCTGATAGCTGGCGCTTTCGAGCTGGATCTGAAGCAATGGCTTTTGTAAGAGGTAATAGCTCTATTAACTTTCCTCTTAAATACGTGCGTACAGAACCCTATATTATTCCAAAAAAATCTTTTACAGGTCAGATCATGGAAAGGGTAGACTCACGTGTTTTACAAGCCCTTTATAACTTTGATAAAAACGACTATCCTGTTTACGTAGGCCAAGTGCTCGACGTTTATATTAAAGCAGAACCTTTGAAATGATCAAAAAAGGCCTTCTTTTTATTCTCTTATCTACTCTCGTAGTAAGCTGTAAAGTAGGCCCTGATTATAGATCCCCACGCATTGTTATGCCCTGTCATTATTCAGAGGAAACTCCTATCCTCAAAGAAGAGAATATTGCCACTTGGTGGAAAAACTTTAATGATCCTTTTTTGAATGAGCTTATCCAAGAAACATTATCCGGTAGTTTTGATTTGCGTCTTGCCATGGAAAAAGTCTGTCAGTCAAGATCTGAGTATTGGACGAACTTCACCTCTTTATTTCCCGAAATAGAGTATGCAGGCTCATCAACGCGTTCGCGTCTAAGCCAATCTGTTATAGGATCACGCTTATTAGGACCTGTCTATCAAGATTTTTATCTGGCAGGTTTTGATGCTGTCTGGGAGCTTGATTTTTTTGGTAAATTCCGTAGAGGTGTAGCAGCAGCCTATGCTACATGGCAGGCACTTGATGAAAATGTTCGTAATGTAAAAATTATGGTCGTGAGTGAAGTAGCCAAAACCTATACCCTGATTCGCTCCTACCAAAACCAATTATCTGTTGCTCAAGATATCGTTCTTCTAGATGTTGAACGTCTTAATCAGGCTAAAGAGCTTCAGAAATCAGGTCTCTCCAATGAACAAGCCGTCGAAAATGCTATTGCAAAACTTGAATCTGACAGCTCCTCTGTAATAATTTTTAAAACCCTTTTTAAACAAAGCATTTATTCTCTAGGAATACTTTTGGGAAGAGCTCCTGAAACCCTCGTTTGTAGTTTTAATAGCTTGAAAAATATTCCCTCTACTTTTGGACTTATCCCCGCTGGTCTTCCTTCTGACCTCTTAAGAAGACGTCCTGATATTCGAGCAGCTGAAAGAAACCTCGCAGCGGCTACTGAACAAATAGGGATAGCTGTCGCCGCACAATTCCCAGCTATTGCGCTAACAGGCTCTACTAGTTCATATAGTGCCAATCCAATTCAAGGTGCTAATATTGGCTTTGCCTCAAATACATTAAGAGATCTTTTTGATCCCAAAAGCCTTCTTTGGGGTGCTGGCGGATTAATAACTGGCCCTTTAATTGATTTCGGGAAAAGAAGTGCCGCAGTCGATGCTCAAATATCTTTACGTAAACAGGCCTTTATCTTTTATCAACAAACAATTATTAAAGCCCTGCAGGAAGTAGAGATCTCTCTGGTAGCCTATTTTAATGAGGAAAAAAAATTAAAAGCTTTAGAAAGACAAGAAGCTGCTAACCGCAAATCCCTGGAGCTTATAAAAGATCTCTTTGATGCAGGTCTCACAGCCCATACAGAAGTTCTTACATCTCAGGAAAAGCTCCTAAACTCTATTAATACGCGTCTTAGAAGCCAATCAGACCTAGCAATATCTCTAATTACTATTTACAAATCTATGGGAGGCGACTGGGGATGCTCTTATTCGCCATAAAGATGCTCATAGGAGATAAAACCAAATATATTGGTATCATACTAGGGCTGACCCTTGCCTCCTTTATCATCTCCTGGCAGGCAGCTATTTTAGTAGGTATTATGAATCGCACTTATGGATTTATCTCCGACACTTCACAAGCCTCTATTTGGGTTACATGCCCCTCATTTCAATTCATTGATGATATCCAACCACTTAATGATAATGATCTTTACCGTGTAGCAGGTGTAGAGGGTGTTTTATGGGCTGCACCTCTCTTAAAAGGCACTCTTCCAGCACGTTTGCATAATGGTACATATCAGAGCTGTATCTTAATCGGTATTGATAAAGCAACTTTCATAGGAGGTCCTCCCAAAATGATTGAGGGTACTATTGAAGATCTTCGTGCCAATGATGCCATCATTGTAGATTATGTAGGAGCAACTACTAAATTAAGCTTTTCTCCAAAAGAGGGTTCTTCTATTCCTTTAGGTATTGGTGATTCAATAGAACTAAATGATAAGCGAGCTTATGTAACAGGTATTTGCCAAAACTCGCGGAACTTTCGCTCACAGCCAACCATTTACACAACCTATGATAGGGCAACTTCCTTTTTTTCCGGACAAAAGAAGTTGCTCAGCTTAGTTTTAGCAAAAGAAAAAGCAGGCTATGATATTCATCATGTCTGCGCACGCATTCGCGATCAAACGGGCTTGGCCGCTTATACGAGTAATCAACTAAAAAATTTGACCATCCTCTATTATATGCGTAATACAGGTATATTTATAAATTTTGGCATAGCTATTATTTTAGGCTTTATTATAGGAACAGCAACTGCCGGGCAAACTCTCTATAATTTTACAATCGATAACCTCCCCTATTTTGCTGTTTTTAAGGCTATGGGAACACGTAATTCTGTACTTATTAAAATGGTGTTACTCCAAGCACTTCTCATAAGTACCGTTAGCTGGGGTATCGGTATTGGACTCTCCTCCCTTTTTGGCTATCTTATACGTAAGACTGAACTCTCCTTTAGCCTACCCCTTTGGCTCTATACTTTAAGTGGGATATCTATTTTATTTATTAGCCTGTCAGCCTCTTTCTTCTGCATAAAGAAAGTGGTCCATCTTGACCCTGCTATTGTATTTAAGAGTTAACCTATGGAACCTCTTATTATTTGTAAAAATATTCACAAATCTTTTGGTGAAGGATCCACAAGGACAACTGCCCTATCAGGTGTTAATTTTTCTGTTAACCGAAAAGAGATCCGCCTTTTAATGGGCCCTTCTGGGTCTGGAAAAACAACATTACTTTCGATTATTGCGGGTATCTTAACTCAAGATATCGGGGAATGCCTCCTTTCAGGCAAAGATATCAATCACCTGCCTGATCAAGAAAAAACAGACTATAGAGGAATGTATATAGGCTTCGTTTTTCAGATCTTTAATCTTATTCCGACACTGACCTGTATGGAAAATGTAGCTATTCCCCTACTGATTCAAAAGGTGCCTTTAAAAGAAGCTTTAGAAAGGGCGCGAAGTCTATTAAATGATGTAGGTGTTTTTGATAAAGCAACTTTTTTCCCTAACAAGCTTTCGGGAGGCCAACAGCAAAGAGTTGCTATTGCTCGTGCTATAATTCACTCTCCGACACTTATCATCTGTGATGAGCCTACTTCCTTTCTTGACCTCATTACAGGTAATAAGATCATGACTCTCCTTAAAGAACTCGTTACAAAAAAAGATCTTACACTTGTTGTTGTTACTCATGATCCCCGTATCATGCCCTTTGCCGATAAAATCGATTATTTAGAAGATGGTAAAATTGTTTCTTGAAAAAAAGGCACTTTCAGGTTTGATAGCTATCTTTCTAATCACCTATAGCAACCAGATCCCCTCATTGAAGCTCTATTGCCACCCATGGACTTGGAGGAGAGATTAAACGGGTTATTTAAAATATCTCCACTCTGACTCAGATTATTTCAATCCGCTCTAGAGCAAAGCCCCAAGAACCCTGGAATATTAAAACCTTGCTTCCAAGAACGGCCAGAAATAGACGGTAATAGATAAATGGGCCGTTCTCGGTAGCGAAGAAGCTCAACTGAAGGGACCCTTTGTGAGGCAAGCCACGAGGTCTTTATTCCTCAACTTTATGAATGCTATATTTGTCTATTTTGTACACGGACAATAGTGGCAGTTATCTCAACTTTATAAGCAGTTGCAAAAATACAATAGCTAATAATTATATAATTAATTATATATAAATATATAAAGGGAATTATTTATCTAGGAGGAAAAATGTTATCTTTTAAAGAAGAGTCAAGAATTTCGCTTTGTGCCCTTAGTATGGGTAGGGTGACACCCGCTAGCTTAGTAGAGACGTCAACAGCTACCGTTCGAAAAAGCGTAGGGCTGGCTTCTTCTATCAGGAGCGTGCTCTATTTTTTCATAGTTCTGGGGCTGACATTATCCCTACCAGCTGTTGTATTGGCTCAAGTCACATCTATAACTCGATTCGAGAAGATTATACCTGATGGGAGTGATTTTGACTTCAAACTGGAAGGTCGGGACACGGTCCCTTACCTAGATACCATAATAGAGTCTCCGCGGGGTACGGACTTGCCATTAGAAGAGCCTTCCAACTAAAATCTGCTGGAGTGTTGTTGGTGAGTGATCAAGGGGAGGCTTCAATACCGGATATGGGGGTTGATGTGGATCCTGAGGCAAAATTGGAAGGTAACCGAGCCTTGTCATTGGGGCCGCGGCCGCAGCAGGGTATAAGATAACCTCTGCTGATTAAGAGCGCGCGTAATATGGCTTTATCAGCATATATTTGAGGTCGCCCTTTCTTGCCCGACTGGATTGATGCATGCCTTGTGTTGATAGAAGCTTCAGAGAACGACACAGTAATGCTGTCCCTTTGAATAAGCGCTTTGTTATAATCTGACCAGTTGTGGGTACAGTCTTTTGCTTTTGGCTGTAGCATCACTTGTAAGACTCTGTTTTTTTGTTAGAGCTACAGGTACATAACTAATACTCTACAATAAGTAGTAAGACTGAACTTTATTTTTAATTTCTTGTTAGTGTATATTGTGAATTAGAAGCCAACTATGAAAAAACTACTCAGCCTACTAGTCTTTGCCTCTTCTCTTTTAGCCCATGATTTGCATTATCATGTCATTACAGGCTCCTCCAAGAGTACGCTTATATGTCTTCATGGTTATGGCGATAACTATACCTTAGGGATACGCCTAAAAGAAAAAGCCTCTCTCTCTGATACCGTTATAAGTTTTAACTTGCCCGATCACGATATCAAAGAAAACGATGATCATATAAACTCTGTTTTTGGAACCCCTGACGAAATTCTTCCAGCTCTCGATATCCTCAAAAAATGTATTATTGAGGAAGGGCGTAGCCCTATTACTCTTTACGGAATGTCTGCAGGTGGGGGTGTTCTTATTAATATTCTTTCTCTAGTATACGGTAATCAACCGATTCCCTTTTCTTTAGAAGATCGTCAAAAAATTAGGAAAGAGCTTGAGAACGGTGTCATTATTCTTGATGTCCCCTTTCGCTCTCTTGATGAAATTATAGCACATCGAGGTGCTAGCACACCTGAACTAACCCTTGTTTCTAAGCGTTATCATAAAAATAATATGTGTCCGATCGAAGTTCTTCAAACACTCCACGATCTCCGTCTGAACATTATTGTATATATAGCTAAGCCAGATGATGTTATATCCAACCGTGATGATGAGCTTTTTATCAAACGCCTGAAAGAGGCTAATTCCCTAGGAACAACTACCGTGATTTACGGAGAAAATGGGGGCCACGGGGGCTGTCATCTACAGCTATGGAACTATTATAAAACTAGGCTCAGTTAGATCTTATTCTCTATTTTGAATTTCTCCACCTCCCCTTTCCTCTTGCCTTTTTTGTGCTCTTTCTTAATTATCAGGACTTTCTAGGAGAAAATCATGGCTAAACCTTTGGTATCACGATACAAGGCAGATAAGCTTGCTCTTGCTGTCTTTTTGGTAGGACTGGCTATCTTAAGTTATAGCGAAAGCTGGTGGCCTGGCTTTGCACTAGCCTTAGGAGCCTCTCTTTTTGTAAAAAGGCTCTTCGAAGGTAAATATTATGAAGCCATCCTCACTATGGCTCTCTTTGGAGCTGTTTTTGCATCTGTAAAATATAACACCTCTTGGATAACGGCTCTTTTTTTAATCGCAGCCTTAGTATTTGTTTTTCAAGCTTTTATGAACACACCGGCAGATGAAATAGAAGAAGAAGAAGAATTAGAAAAAGAACTGGATGAGGACGATTGAGCACTCCTTCTTATATCGGAGCCTACCGGATTATTAGAGAGATTGGCAAAGGAGGTATGGGTGAGGTATTTTTGGCCTTTGACCCTGTCTCCGAGCGAGAAATTGCTCTCAAGAAAGTGCGTGGAGATCTTAAAAACCGTGAGGTTATTCGCAGACGCTTTTTACGGGAAGCTAAAATTACAGGCCAATTAGCCCACCCATCGATTGTACCTATATACAATCTGCATGAAGAGAATTCTGAGCTCTACTACACTATGCCTTATATTGAGGGCGCTACACTTAAAGAACTGCTTTTAGAGGGTTCTCATTCTATCCCCTCCTTAGCCCCTATTTTTTTCTCCATATGTCAAGCCATTGCATTCGCTCATTCACGTGGTTATATCCATAGGGATATTAAGCCCGAAAATGTATTGGTGGGGAAGTATGGTCAGGTACAAATTCTTGACTGGGGACTTGTAAAAGACTTCAACGAGCCTGAACTAGAAATCGAAATCCCTTCTCTAAATGAAGAAGGCGTTACTCAGCCTGGTAAAATTGTCGGCACCCTTGCCTATATGGCCCCCGAAAGAATGTTACATCGCCCCTCAACTATCCTCAGTGATATTTATGCCTTAGGTGTGATTCTTTATCAAATTTTAGCACTCCGACTTCCTTTTAGACGCTCGGATATTAAAACCTTTAAGCGCCACTTCAAAGATGAACGCTTTATTGATCCTGCAAAAAAAGCTCCTTACCGGGATGTTCCTCCAGAACTTGCCCATATTGCCCGTAAATGCCTTTTCAAACAGCCAAAAAAGCGCTATCAATCTGTTGATGATCTTATTCGTGATCTAAAGGCCTATTTCGAGGGACGCTCTCAGTGGTTTGCCAAAGCTCGTTTGGAAATAGATACTAAAAAACATTGGCTCTTCCAAGAGCACCTCGTGATGCAAGAGCATAATTTGATCATTCGCGGATTAGAAAGTACGGAATGGGTTCTTATGATGGTATCTAAGGAACTTTTTACTGGTAATGTACGTATGCTCACCTCTATTCGTTTTGAGGAGACCTCACACGGCCTTGGTCTTATGTTAGGAGTACCCGATGCTGAGCACAGCCAAGAGCTAGGCGAGGGATTTTGTCTTTGGATCACACCTCTTGGACAGATACGCCTTCTTAAATCGCATGTCACCCTCATGGAAATAAATGATTTTGATATACAAACAGATGTAGATTATACTTTAATTTTTGAAAAAATTGATACTAAGATATCTTTTTTTCTTAATGACTTATGTGTTCTTTCCTACACGAGTCACCTCCCTATTACAGCCGGTCATATAGGAGTTCTTTTTAAAGATCGAAACTTTCATCTAGATCCTATCTCTATATTTGTTGGCAGCCTCAATCTGGCCGTTAGTTGTCTAAGTATCCCGGATGCTTTCTTAGCTGCTCGTCATTATAGCACAGCTCTTGCCGAGTATCGCCGTATTGGCACAGCTTTCTCGGGTAGAGCCGAAGGGCGTGAAGCCCTTTTTCGCGCTGGGATTACTCTCCTTGAAGAAGCCTCTTCTTTTACCGATCCTGAGCTAAGAGACCTGCGATTAGAAACCGCTCACAAAGAGTTTGAAAAATTACGCTTCACAGCAGCCTCTCCTTTAGAGTATCTAGGTAAGGCCCTTATATATGAAAGTAAAAAAGAGATTGAGGAGGAGGCCAAATGTTTCCACTTTGCTCTTCGACGCTATAAAAATCATCCCCTTCTTAAACCCCTTCAAGAACAGCTTTTAATGCGTCTACATGAGAGTTCACGCAAAAACCGTACAGCCGCTTTTCGTTTCATGCTCATCGTACTACAAACGCTCTGCCCTATTGGGCGTCAAAAGCAAACAACAAAGCTTATCAAAAGGCTCGAACGCTATAGTGAGCAGCTTCCTTTTATAGCCGTGCCTACGATCCCCGAAAATCATGATCTGCACTTAGCCTGTCAGTTAGCCTTCTGGCTCTGCCAAACAAGTGCCCTCGAAGAGCTTGCTCTCATGGGTGATGGCTTGGTTAATAACTGTTGGTCGGCTCTTTTGCATCTAGGAAAAACTCCACCTACTACTTATAATTATTCTTTTGATGACCTGCTCTTTCTTATGGAAGAGGGATTTGATAGGGGCGATCTGTTTGTAGAAATCCCAAAAGCCTATAACAGCGAAGAGGAGATTGCACTCGACTGCCGACTTATATGGAAAGACTTATTAAATAGTAAATTCCAAAAGGCTATGGAGCTTCTACATAAATACCCCATGTCTGTATTGAGCCATGAAATAAACATATTACATTTTTTATTTGGATGCGCTCTTTTAGCTTTAGAGGGTGAGGCGGCAGCGGCAGCGCATCTAAGTGGCATTTTTGATACAGCCTTTCCTCGCACTTGGCAAACGGCCACCCATTTTCTCTATAGTAAAGATTTTGACCGCAATAGCTGGATGGATCAGGCTTTTTATTGGGAAAAAAAACAGCTTTATAGACAACTCTTCTTATTTTATCATTGTGCCGGAGATGAGAAACAACGAGTCCATTACCAAAAACTTCTCAGAAATTTAAATTATGAATGACCTTCCTAAAAATTTTGATCCTAAAATAGCTGAAAATAAGTGGTATTCTTTTTGGGAGGAGAAGGGGTTTTTTAAAGCGGATAATAGCAGCTCTAAACCCTCTTACACAATAAGCATCCCTCCCCCTAATGTAACAGGTGTTTTACATATGGGGCATGGACTGGTCACTACCCTCCAAGATATTCTAATTCGCTACAAACGAATGGATGGCTATGAAGCTCTTTGGGTTCCAGGTACTGATCACGCAGGTATTTCAACTCAGACAGTTGTCGAAAGAAAACTATTAGCGCAAGAGGGAAAAAGACGCGCTGATTATACACGTGAAGAGTTTTTAAAACATGTATGGGCATGGAAAGAGGCTAGTGAAAGCTCTATTTTAGAACAGCTTAAAAAACTGGGTGCTTCTTGCGACTGGTCCCGGTTGCGTTTTACCATGGACGCGCAAAATAACCAGGCCGTATGTACGGCTTTTCAGCACCTTTTTGACAAGGGCCTTATTTACCGTGGTCTTTATCTGGTTAACTGGGATCCTGTTACAGAAACAGCACTTGCTGATGATGAAGTAGAGTACGAAGAAGTAGATAGCTTTATATGGTATTTGAAATACCCCCTTAGAAAGGGGGGCTTTGCCGTAGTTGCAACAACTCGTCCAGAAACCCTGCTCGGTGATACAGCTATCGCTGTTAATCCAGAAGATGATCGATTTAAAAAGCTTATTGGGGAAATAGCCTGTGTCCCTTTTGTTAATCGTGAAATTCCAATTATTGCGGATCGGCTTATCGATAAAAGCTTTGGTAGCGGCATGGTAAAGGTTACTCCAGCCCATGATCCAAACGATTATCAAATGGGTTTAAATCACCAATTACCGATGATTAATATCATGACCCCCAGTGGTCGTATTAATGAAGTGGGAGTCCAGTTTGCGGGATTAACAATGCTAGAAGCTCGCCACAAGGTAATCGAAGAGATGCAAATCCTTGGATTGGTAGAGAAAATAGAGTCTCACAAAAAACGTGTAGGGGTCTCTTACCGTTCAAAAGCTATTATAGAGCCTTATCTATCTAAGCAATGGTTTGTGAAGATGTCTGGTTTTGCTAAAAATCTTCAAGCAGCCGTGCATGAAAAAAAAGTAAAACTTATTCCAGAATCCTTTGAAAGTACCTATTTTCATTGGATTGATAATCTACGTGACTGGTGTATCAGCCGCCAACTTTGGTGGGGCCATCGTATTCCTATTTGGTATAAAGGTGAGGAAATTCTCTGCTCAAGCAATTCCCCAGGGCCAGATTGGAGACAAGACCCCGATGTTCTTGACACCTGGTTTTCCTCGGCTCTGTGGCCATTTGCTATACTTGGCTGGCCCGAAAAAACTGCTGATTTTAAAAAATTCTATCCTAATAATACGCTTATTACAGGTCACGATATTCTCTTCTTCTGGGTAGCACGCATGCTTTTAATGGGGGAATATTTAACAGGAGAGTTCCCCTTTCCGGAAACTTTTCTCCATGGCCTTATCTTTGGCAAGTCCTACTGGCGAAAATCTGGTAGCTCTATTGTCTATGTAGATACTGCTGAAAGATCTTTGTTTGAATCAGAAGCAGTGATCCCAAAGGATGTCTCCTCTAAGTGGGAAAAGATGTCTAAATCTAAGGGAAATGTCATTGATCCTCTGGCAATGATTGATAAATACGGCGCTGATGCAGTCCGCATGACGCTTGCAGCCAGTTCTCCTCAGAATAGACAAATTGATTTAGATAGTCGTAGATTTGAAGAGTTTAGAAACTTTATTAATAAAATCTGGAATGGGGCCCGTTTTGTTTTAATGAATCTGCAAGGTCCAAGTGAAGAGGGACCGTTAGAACTTGAAGATGAATGGATACTTCTACGTCTTAATGAAACTATTATAAACATACGTAAAGCACTGGATAGCTATGAGTTTGATAAATATGCCAACTACGCCTATGAATTTTTCTGGAATGATTTTTGCGCTCGTTACTTAGAAATAGCTAAACCTTTCCTCTACGGGAAGGCCGGAACTATCTCTAGTCAAGCAACAAAAAGAGCTGTTCTTCTACGTGTACTGATCAACTGTTTAAAGTTACTACATCCAGTAGCTCCTTTTATTACAGAAGAGATTTATTCACTCTTACCTGGTACTAGAGAGCCTCTTATCATTTCTGAATTCCCTAAAAAATTATCTATCAATGGCTCTAGCAGGCTTCGCTCTTTTGCTTTTTTTGAAGAGATTATTATAAAAGTACGTGTTATTCGTGGGGAAATGGGTCTTCCACCCCAAACCTCTACAGATCTTCACCTTATAACATCAGAAAAATCCTTGCCTACCTTTTTAAGAAATAATAGCGCTATCTTCAAAGGGCTACTACCTCTTAAAGAGCTCTTTATTACAGAAAAAGAACCCCCGCTAAGCTTTTCAGGCTGTGACTATTTGCAAGAGCTTAAAATTATTGTGCCTTTACCCGAAACCTTTTTGCAAAAAGAAAAAGAGCGCTTGCAAAAAGAGCAGGTCAAGCTTCAAGAACACCTTGATAAACTTGATATACAGCTTTCTAACAACGATTTTATTCTCCGTGCCCCTACGATCCTTGTAGAAAAATTACGCCTGCAACGCGTTGATATTATTCATGCACTTAAAGATATCCTAAAAAAGCTATGATTACAGTAGAGGCCCTCTTTCAAGGTAAAGTACAGAATGTGGGATTTAGGGCGACTATCCGCCGCTACGCTCTACATTACCATCTTAAAGGGTACGTTACCAATCAAAAAGATGGCAGCGTTATTGTCCGGGTTCAGGGGTTGGAAAGTTCTGTGGATGATTTTTTTGCCTCTATCAAGAATTATCCACGTGGTGCTCGTATTAAAGAATCCGTTTTAAAAAGTGTTAGTGATAAGGAGATATTTAGTAATTTTGCCATTCGCCCTGAATTCTCTTAACACCTCTTTCTCACACCCTCTTATATCTCCAGAAGGAGCATTAAAAAGGTATCCAACGCCTTTTTTTTATAAAGAAGCTGTGCCAGATATCCTGGAAGGCCGTGATGATCGCCTTATTATTGTTGTAGGACCCTGCTCAATTCATGATAGTAATTTAGCTCTAGAATATGCTATAAGACTTAAAGCCCTCTCTTTAGAAGTTAGTGAGAGTGTACTTATTGTTATGCGCACTTTTCTTGAAAAACCGCGTTCATCCATTGGTTGGAAGGGGTTTCTTTATAACTCTCCATTCGAAGATAGCCTCCTCTTTGGTCGGGCTCTTCTTAGTGAGATTGTCTCTATGGATCTTCTTATTGCAACGGAGTTTCTTCAGCCTCTTGTAACTCCTTATATTGCAGATCTTATTGCTATAGGCTTTATCGGTGCCCGTACAAGTTCTTCTCAAACCCACCGTGAGATGGCCTCTAGTTTGCCTTGCCCTGTAGGTTTTAAAAATAACCTGGACGGTAACATATCAGTAGCTGTCCAAGGTGCTCTTTCAGCAGGTATACCTCACTCTTTTATGACAATTAATGGATCTGGGATGGTTAGTGAAGTCCGGTCATTAGGTAATCCTCACAGTTTTATTGTGTTGCGTGGAAGCACATCACGTCCTAACTACTATCGCTCTGACTGCTTAGAGGCTCTATCTTTGTTAAGAAAAGAGGGCCTGCCCCCTCACCTTTTTATCGACTGTTCCCATGGTAATAGCGGTAAAGACTACCTGAAGCAAAAAGAGGTTTTCACCTCTTGTCTTGCTCTAAGAAAACATCTGCCCATTCGAGGACTGATGGTTGAAAGCCATTTAGAATCAGGGAATAAGAGCTCCATTACAGATAGCTGCCTAGGTTGGGAAGAAACTAAAGAGCTCATTTATCTAGCCGCTAACCACTCTCATTAATCCAGTCAATCCAGGGCTTTTGAGCCTTCCATACAATGAGTTTATCACCTGAAAAAACCTCAACACGCCATGTCAAAATCTCACCCTTTTTGTACCAATTGTCGCCAAGAAAATAGAAGACCTTCGTCCCCTCACGGCAGGTGAGTAGTCTTTCAATAATTTCAAGGCTGTGATTAGTTCTAATTAAATGGATCTTTAGCTTAAGAGGTAAGGGAGCTTTATGCTTACAAATATTCCAAGAAAGCACCATCTGTTGACCTTTAAAAAATTGGCATCGAACGGGATCGGGTGTTTCAGCATGATAGCTAGCTAAATTTTTCTGATTAATTTTTTCCGTGCGCACAGTAAGTTGTGAGCAAGAAGATAAGCTTATAACAAGGATAAGCAACCAAAAGGCTTTCATGGGAGTTATGATAAACAAAAAAACCTTTTTTCTATTTTTATAAGTATAGAATATTATATAATATTTCCAACTGAGTTTTTCCTTACTTATTCTAAGCTTAGAAAGCTATTAAAGATAATTATTTTAACATGTCAATCTCATATCAGGGCCTCTACTCGGCTTAAAGGATTATTTAATGACTTCTGTTAATTGTAGCGCGCTTTTTGGTTTTAATGAAATAGATCTATTCCGAGCTTTGGAGGATCCTTCTATCACATCAAGACTTCCTGCTGTTAAATCTAGCGTAATTACAGCTCTTAGTATTATTAAACCTCAAATAGCTCGTATACGTACTATCATGCAAACGAGTTCAAACATACTTTTACGTTATAAAAAAAGTCAGGACAGTATGAGAACCATAGGAATTATCCGAAGAGACCCCACCGACCCGGAAGAACCTGGCTCCTATCCTATGGATCTATACCTTATCTTTTCGCGCTATATATCTCAAGGAGACCCCGTTATAGGTAAGGGTTCTACTAGCCGGGCCTGCTTAGCCTTGCATCTCTCTAATCAGCCCACACTACTGGCTTCCTTGGCTTCTCTTCATCCAGAAGCACTTAAAGGTTTAGAGATCCAACAATCCCTCCAGAAAACAGCTCCCTTAGCTGAAGTTATTGCTGTTTTTAGTCCTTATAATAAGGAGGAATCTACTTGTTGGCGCTCGTTACAAAGACTCTATTCCGGTAATCTTTACCATATCAGTATAATTAGAAAGATCGATCTATTTCTCGTGGCTCAAGATATTTTAAGAGCTCTTAGGGCACTTCATGGCGAAGGGATTCTTCATGGGGATCTAAAGGAAGATAACATCCTGCTTGACTTGTCTACTGGGCGGGCCGTTTTAACGGACTTTTCTGATAGCCATCTAATAGGAGACGATTGTAAATGGTTAACACACCCCTTTTACCTGGATCCACATCTAGCCGATCTTGTTATTAAAGCCTCAGGGGCTGTCTCTCATAGGAGCTATACTGGAAATACTTGCTTTGCAAGCGACATATGGGCTCTTGGAATCTGTTTTTTTCGTATCCTGAGCCGGGGAACTGTTTCTTATACCAGCAAGGCTAGTCTTAGGGTTGAAAAAGAAAACCCTATCACCGAATCACGTGTTACTACTTGCCAGTTGATTTTACAAACATGCAACGAACCTTCCTGGGCATCTAGGGAGATGGCAAGTGCCCCCAAAGGCAAGGACTTTCCTGAAGAATTTCTTGGCTTGCTAGATCTAATGCTAGATCCCTGCCGTACGACAAGAATCACTGTAGACGAATTGATTGAAAAGGTAGAGGCCCATATCACTGCGCGTCACTAAGGTGCGCTGTTGAGTACACTTCTATAGAGGCCTATGTCCCTATTTTAATTCTTGATTCTGCCACCAGTGTTCCAGAAACTCATTTTGAAGGCCTTATCTAAGTATTCTTGCACTTTGAAGAAAAAAATTAATTTAGTGGCTCAGAGCTTCCAAGGATGCGTGCTTCGCCATCAAAGGAAACGAAAAACCCAGGTTAGGGTAGCAAAAACTAACAAGTATCAGCTAGTTTTTAGCCCACACTTTGGGCTCCGCCTTAGACCACCTGTTTGAGCACCCAATCTGTTTCTATCTTTGCAAGTAGGGCACTAACACTAAATCCCAGAAGATTAAATAAATCTTCGCAGGAACCCTAGCCCTACACAAAACCATCCATAGCCCTGTTCTTTTAAACGGTCTGCTCCTTGAAGAATGGTTCTTAAAGAGGGTGCAATAACAACAATTTTTACCTCTTTGCCCTTTTTATACCCCTGACTATAAAAATATTACCATCCATATAATATCAAAGACTTCTTCCTGTGTTTTTCATAAAGGCAAAAATAATTAATAGGGCCATTACTATATTTTTTCGCTACAATTACTGGACTATAGGTTTTTTTGTGTTATAATTTTAATATTTAAATTTAAAAAGGCTTTTATGGTTCTATCTGCTAACGGTCTTATCAGTTCTTATCTCCCACCAGATCCATCCTTACCTGTAACTTCCTCCAGTTCATCTTCAGGACTAGAAGGGCGCACTTTTCACTACCTCAAAGGGCGCACTTTTCAGTTCCCCAAAGGTAGCGTTACCTTGGAAGGAATAATAGGCAGGGGCTCTTTTGGAGAAGTTTATGCAGGCGTATTTAAGCCTTTAGCTAAAGATAAGTCGCTAGATGTAGCAGTTAAAGTTAACATTAATAGTGGAGGACTATCTTCTCTTATCGATGAAGCAGGTATCTATGAGAGGCTATCATCTTTACCTGCAGACCCTCACATCCCTAAAATGGTGGTCCATGGTATTATAAAACCTGATTCTAATTGCAAGAATGATCTTTATGCCTTAGTCCTAAAACGCTATAGAGAATCTCTTTACGCTTTCCTGAAAAGGAATCCCCTTAAGGAATCCTCTTTCTCCGCATTACTCGCTCGTCAACTTGTAGCTGCACTTATATCACTAAAGGATCTGGGGCTAGTACATTGTGATATAAAGCCGGAGAACGTTCTTGTTTCCAAGAGCGGCACTCTCAAACTCGCTGACTTTGGCTCTGCTAGGGGTCTGTCATCTGAACTAGGGGGCAACTATCTATGCACCCGTCAGTATAGACCCCCAGAGATAGCTTTTAAAGCCCCCATTACTCCTGGTTTTGACATCTGGAGTCTAGGCTGTGTTTTATTTGAAATTTTTCTAGGTAAAATATTATTTCCAGCCGCCGATCGTACTGAACTGCTACATATGCATTTTGAATTTTTGGGACCTGCTCCTTTAACGCTTGTTAAAGCGGCTTTCCCTGATTACGAAAGAGGGTTCACTATCATGGCTAAAGAGGATGATCCTCTGCAGTATGTTTATCCTAAGCAAAGATTTTCTCAAGCACCTCCAAAGGCAGATCGACTTGCTTTTTTCAGCACAGAATTAGAGTTAAAAATAGGTTCATGTACAGGCTCTAGTGAAGAAAAAAGCGCTCATATAGAAAATATTAATAAATTTTTTTATTTGATCCGTAGGATGCTGACTTGGGAGAGTAAAGATCGGGCAACTCCGGCTGATTTACTCAATGAACCTCTTCTGGTAAACGCCATCGCAGCTCATGCGCATCCTTTTAAAAGACCTCGCTCCCCCCATCTAGCCCTAAGTCCAGTAGGTGTTGCTCCCCCTCCCGAATCTCCTGTT
>VFKH01000028.1 GCA_009885615.1 Parachlamydiales bacterium | reverse complement strand
TTATTCCTCTTTTGAAAAAGGAAAGAGAATCCTTGAGTATTGTCCATTCTCAGGTGCTGCAAAATGTAGTTGATCGCTTAGACAAATCTTTCAAGGCTTTCTTTCGCAGATGCAAAACGGGAGAAAAACCAGGCTTTCCTAGATTTCGTGGTATGCATCGCTACAATAGCTTTTGCTTTCCTCAAAGTGGTTTTTCTTTAATAGACGGTGAGCTTAAGCTCTCTAAACTGGGCAATATTCGCGTAAAGATGCACAGGCTTATCGAGGGTGAAATTAAAACCTGTACATTAAGACAAAATGCTTCCGGCGACTGGTTAGTTTCACTCTCTTGTGAAGTAGACGTGCAGCCGCTTCCCCTTAAAGAAGAATCTGTCGGTATTGACGTAGGACTTGAGACCTTTGCTACCCTATCGAATGGGGAAGAAATTACAAATCCTCGTTTCCTGCGTCTTGGTGAGCAGAGGCTTGCTAAGGCACAGAAAAAACTCTCTACACTCCCTAAAGGCACTAAAGAAAGACGCAAAGTCGGCAAAGTTGTCTCGAAGATACATGAGCATATCAGTAACCAGAGGAGGGATTTTTGTCACAAAGAGTCTAAAAAAATAGTCGATAACTATCAGTATATTTGCATAGAAGAGCTTAATATCCCCAAAATGGTAGAAGGCTCTTATCTTGCAAAAAGCATTATGGATGCAAGTTGGAATCAGTTTCATCAATTCTTGACCTATAAAGCAGCAAGAAGCTGGTAGGACCATGGGAGCGGTGAACCCTGCCTATACATCACAAGATTGCTACCAATGTGGTCATCGAGAAGCTAAGAAGCTCTCGTAAAGAACGCATTGTTGTTTGCAATGAGGGTATAGGGTGACAAGGGATCTCAATTCAGCACAGAATATTTTGGCCCTTAGATTGAATGGCCTGGGAGTAATCCCTAGAAGCCTTCGCCTTTAGGCAAGGGAGCAGTCACCCTGTATTCATCTTACCCAACGTAGATGATTAAAATTTAATCGCCTGTTCCCACGTTTTTCCCTGAGCATCTTTAGGGGTGAGGATAGGTATTACCCCCTCTGGTAATTGCCAATCAATTTGTAATGTTGGGTCGTTCCAAATCAGGCATTGCTCACTCTGCGCATGCCAATAATCTGTTGTCTTGTATAGAAAATGTGCTTCTTCAGATAGAACCACAAATCCATGAGCAAAGCCCTCTGGAACCCAAAATTGTCTTTGGTTTTCCAAACTAAGTTCTGTACCAGTCCACTTACCAAAAGTTGGGGAGCTTTTTCTGAGATCAACGGCAACATCAAATACCTTTCCATGTGTGACTCTCACTAATCTTCCCTGAGTGTACTCCCTTTGATAATGAAGTCCTCTCAAGACGTATTTTTTTGAAAATGAGTGATTGTCTTGCACAAAGGGTTCTTGTATACCTGTTTTTTTAGTAAATTCTTTTTGATTAAATGATTCATAAAACCACCCTCTTGCATCACCAAAGACTTTGGGCTCAATGATGAGTACCTCAGGTATTTCTTTTGTAGGGGTAACGGCAATAGGCATTGGATCTTTTTTTGTTAAGTAATATGCTCTGTTACCATTTTTAATAAATACTGGCCATAAGCATTTTTCTTTAGGGGTTGGACAAGTTTTTCGACATCTTCTTTACTAATCCATCCCTGATGAAATGCAATTTCTTCGGGGCATGCAACCATCAGCCCTTGCCTTTTTTGAAGTGTAGATATAAGTACTGCTGCTTCAAGTAAGGAATCATAGGTTCCAGTATCTAACCACGCATAACCACGTCCCATGATTTCTACTTGTAATTGTTGTTGCTCTAGATAAACTCGATTGACATCTGTGATCTCTAATTCACCTCTGGCACTGGGCTTAACGGAAGCCGCTATATCACATACTTGCTCATCATAAAAATAGAGCCCTGTTACCGCATAATCACTTTTCGGTTGGATGGGTTTTTCTTCGATAGAAAGTGCTTTAAAGTCATCACCAAATTCCACAACACCATATCTTTCTGGATCTGAGACATGATAAGCAAAGACCGTAGCACCTGTCGTTAGATCATTTGCATCTTTGAGTTGGTTTGCAAAATCATGGCCATAGAAAATGTTATCGCCAAGAATGAGTGCACTAGGATGATTGCCTACAAAGTTCTTACCCAATGTAAAGGCTTGCGCAATTCCATCTGGACTAGGTTGGACTTTGTATTCAATAGCCAGTCCCCATTGTGAGCCATCACCGAGTAATTCCTGAAACCTTGGGGTATGTTGCGGAGTCGAAATCAACAAAATCTCACGTATTCCTGCAAGCATTAAGGTGGTGAGCGGGTAATACACCATAGGTTTATCATAGACCGGCATGAGCTGCTTTGAGACCGCTTGAGTAACTGGATAAAGACGAGCTCCAGAGCCTCCAGCGAGGATAATGCCTTTACGAGATGATTCGCTTTTAATAAAGTTCATAATTTTATTTTTGTTGAGAAACTATTTTTTTAACGTACTCAGAAACTTGCGATTCCCACTGAGGAAAATGAGCAATTTGTAGAGCATCTTTTAATTTATGGTTATCCATCCTTGAATTGTAAGGTCTTGGTGCAGGAAGAGGATATTCCGTTGCTGGGCTTGCTTGGATTGCTTGAGGATTTACTTTTAAAGTGCATCCCAACTCTTTTGCAGTTTGAATCGCAAAACATGCTAAACCGTGCCAGGTGGTTTGACCATCTGGTACTGAGTGATAAATTCCACTTTTCGCATCGCTTGCAATTAATTGAATCACGATTTGTGCTAACCACTCTGCACTAGAGGGGACTCCATGCTGATCAAAAATCACTTTTAATTGATCACGCTCTTGTGCTAATCTGAGCATTTTTTTGATAAAGTTACTACCATCACCATAGACCCAACTGGTTCTTAATATAAAATACTTGGATGTTGAGTTTGTCTTTGATTTAAAGATGTCTTGGATAGTAATTTCACCAGAGAGTTTGCTTTTACCGTACTGGCCTAGAGGACCAGTCAAATCACTCTCCAAGTACGAAAAGTTCTTAGAGCCATCAAATACATAATCTGTTGAATAATGCACCAGTTGCCCGTTGGGTGTTTGACTAATATATTTAGCCATTAAGCGCGGTGCGGTTGCATTGATTTGGTTTGATAACTCAATCTCTTGTTCAGCTTTATCTACAGCTGTATAGGCTGCAGCATTGATAATGATTTGCGGTTTAAATTTTTGAAGAGTTGCGCTGATTTGATCAGTGCTCTCTAAATCACATTCATTTCGTCCAATAAAATTAATATGAGGATTATTTGCAAACTTTGCTTGTAAAGCTTTACCTGCCTGGCCATCTTTACCAAAAATGAGAGTTCTAGAGTCTTGCATTAAATAATCCCAAAGAATTTTTTATTTGGCATATTGCTGATCAATCCATTGACGGTAATTACCACTTACAACCCCTTCAATCCATTTGGGGTTATCTAAATACCACTGAACTGTCTTTTTGAGGCCCGTCTCGAAGGTTTCCGCAGCCTTCCAACCTAATTCTCTCTCGATTTTTGATGCGTCAATTGCATACCTTCGATCATGGCCTGAACGGTCTTTGACAAAAGTGATTTGCTCAGCATACGAATTACCGTCATTTTTGGGTCGAAGTTCATCCAAAATGCTACATATTTGCTTTACAACATGATTATTGGTTTTTTCATTCCAACCACCAATGTTATAGATTTCTCCTAGAGTGCCTTTTTCAAGGACAGTACGTATAGCCGAACAATGGTCTTTGACATACAACCAATCACGAACCTGTAGGCCATCGCCATAGATAGGCAATGGTTTGCCCTCAAGAGCATTTAAAATACATAAAGGGATAAGTTTTTCTGGGAAGTGATATGGGCCATAATTATTCGAACAATTCGTCGTTAATACTGGGAAGCCAAAGGTATGAAACCATGCCCTGATCAAATGATCTGATGCTGCTTTGGATGCGGAATAAGGACTATTGGGCTGATAGGGATGATTTTCTGTGAATGGTGGATCATTAGGGCCCAATGACCCATAAACCTCATCCGTTGATACGTGTAAAAAACGGAAAGATGATTTTTGATCCTGCGGCAACTCGTTCCAATAGGCTCTTGTAGACTCTAAAAGGTTAAAGGTTCCAACAATATTGGTTTGAATAAAGTCCCCTGGTCCATGAATTGAGCGATCAACATGACTTTCTGCTGCAAAATTGATAACTGCCCGAGGCCTTAAATCATTAAGTACATTGATAATAAATGACTTATCACAAATATCTCCTTGAAAAAAATGATATCGAGGGTCGTTTTTAATGCTATTCAGGGTTTCTAAATTACCGGTATAGGTCAATTTATCAATATTAATTAAATTCTCATTATTTTGATTATTTAACCAATCTAAAACAAAATTGCCGCCAATAAAACCTGCACCACCAGTAATTAATATCATTTATAAGCCGTACATGATTGAAAAAATAAATTTTTATATTATTAAACCTAAATATGTTATGCTATATTGAGAAGATAACTTACAGAAATTTATTATTAATTGTGACCATACTATCCATCGCAGCAACTGCTCATGAATACTGAGGTTAATTCTTTTCAGAGCTGCGCAGCTTGACCTCAATTTTATGAGCAGTTGCCCATCGCATTCATAATCAGTTTCTTGATAACAATAGACCTCTTTCGAAACTAGAATTGAGATAGCTCCAAATTATAAATGCCCGCGATTAAATTGCTGCGCCGGGCCAATCTTTTAAGCCTATTGCGGTAATGACCTGCTATAATCTTAAATCGTTTAATCATCCCCATAACGTTTTCATTGGCCATGCGTGCTCTGGAGATGTTTTGATTACCAAGTTTATCCTCTTTAGCCAAAG
>VFKH01000053.1 GCA_009885615.1 Parachlamydiales bacterium | reverse complement strand
ATGCATTTTAATACGAGCGAGTCTATTGCTGCCCAAACGACTTTTATTTCATCTGCAAAATGGTACTTGAGTTCGTGGGGAGAATCGAAACTAGAGCCGCCAATAACTGGCGTTGCAATTGCGGTTGAATGAAAGACCAGTTCTTACGTAAATCCCAAATATCTGCGCTAGCTGAATAATCAATGCGTGCCAGGCATAGCCACTCGTAGGCCTCAGCCATGACAGTATCAGATGCGATTTTCTCCATCAATTGGTTTAACACAGTTAATAAGCTCCCAGATCCGTCGCTGTTTCTGGCGTAAGAACCCCTGAATAGTTGTTTTTACATGGGGATAAAAACGTTAATGTTTGAGTTTGCCATCTCTGGCGATCATCCAGGCCGATCGAGTATGTATTAACAGGTTGGTATTGTTTTAAGTTAAATAGCGAATGGACAATTTCTAGCTGGCTACTGCTGGTATAGGCTTGATAGAGACTCAAGATCCCCACATAAAAATTACCTCCCTGTTTACTAAATAGCATGGGATTTCCGTTATAACCAGTATCTTTTAAGCTGGCATGAGCTTTATTGAATTTCTATCAAAGGACCCTTGATTGTAGAGGCCCATATTGGCCTGGACAACTTTTAGCTAAGCGTGATCGATCCACTATCGTTTTGCTTAGGTCTTACCCCACTTCCTATTTATACTCGGGGCTTTGTCCTTTTCCCGAAAGCGACTTTACTAGATCGGAATGTTTAATCGCTATCTCTTTGTTTCACATGTAAGCGCAAAGCGATAATGTCCCTTTTCTGCAAAGTTAAAATGTCCCCTAATGGTTGGCAAACCAGAGGGGAGCATGGCAACTGAGGAGACTATTTAAGAATGAGTGTTAAAGAAGCTGGGCGTCTTGGAATAATGAGACGAATGGATAAAAAAGATTTTACTACTAGAAAAGCTGGAGAGGAGCTGGGTATTTCCTTAAGGCCGTTAAGAAGGATTAGAAAGAGATATTTAAAGGAGTTGGGAGTTCATCCATCTACCATCAGTAGAGAGCTTAAGAGAAACACTGGGCAGAAGGGATATCGTACTTGAGCCGGCCCATGAAAAGGCTCAGAAAAAAAGACTTGGATCTTCTCATAATAATCAAAAGCTGGTACCCGTATTTATTGCCACAATCAAGAAAAAGCTAAAGCTGCAATGGAGCCCTGTACAGGTGTCTGGATGGCTTAAAAGGCGAGGTATAGCGATCAGTCACGAAACCATTTATAAGCATATTTGGCGCGCGCAAAAGAGAGGGAGGTTCTCTCTATAGAGAGCTTGCGTATCGTGGCAAAAAATATAAATATTCGAAACCTAGCAGCAGCAGGAAGAGGGTCTATTCCAGGACGTATCGATATTGACAAGAGACCCCTTATCGTAGAGACGAAGACTCGATTTGGAGATTGGGAGTTAGATACGATTATAGGGACAGGTCAGAGCGGAGCTATTGTATCTATGGTGGAAAGAACCTCCAAGCTCACCAGACTTGTTAAGATCGCTCATAAGAGGGCTGAAAATGTAGAGCGTGCACTGATTGAGAGGCTAACGCGATTCCGCCCTCCATTTTAAAAGGACGTATGATAGCTTTTTCTATAAAAGGTTGGAGATTTTTTATATGGTCTAGGTTGCTAATAATCCTCAGCCCGCAGGGGCAACCCGCGGAATATGGGTTTAAGCGGCTGACTTATCAAGAGGCTATTTTCGGAGTCCCCGCTTAAGAGGACTACGACTCCTTGCCCCCCTTTTAGAGGGCTATTTATAGGTTAAAAAACAGTATTGCTGCCAATTGACCCATCTTTATCCCGCGGGACTGTGCGGCTTGCGCTTAATAACTTGAGATTTCTAAAGCCTCTCTATATACATGAGTCAAAGAAGGCATTGTGAGTTAAAATGGCTGAGAAAAGTGAAAAGGCTACACCCAAAAAGCTACGTGATGCCCGTAAAAAGGGTCAGGTAGCTAAAGCTCAGGATTTTTCTTCTGCGCTCACCTTTATTACCGCTGTTACTTTAACACTGGGGTTTACGAATATAATCTTTCAGAAGCTTGCCGGGTTTTTTCTCATCTGCTTTAGGGCTACGACCTCTATAAAAAATCTAGAAAACTCTTTAAGTGCGCTTTTTTTTGAGGCATTAAATGTTATTCTTATCACCTCCGTTCCTATTATCGGTATTGTAGCAATTATAGGATGTCTTACAAGCTTTATTACAACCGGCCCAGTCTTCTCCTTAGAGGTCTTTAAACCTAGTTTTAAAAAGCTTAACCCTATCGATAATTTGAAACAAAAATTCAAAATGAAAACAGTTATCGAACTTCTTAAATCTCTGCTTAAAATTGGAATTGCAGGCATTCTGATCTATTTTATTGTAAAAAATAGTATTTCGGAAGTAATCCAAACAGCTCGACTCCCTTTTTATCAAACAGCTGTTCTTTACGGGTCTTTCCTTAAACAAGTGGTCTTACAAGTAGGCCTCTTCTTTATTATTATTGCTATCTTTGATCTTATTTATCAGAAACAGGTTTTTGCCAAAGAAATGAAAATGGAAAAATTCGAGGTTAAACAGGAATATAAAGATAGTGAGGGCAATCCTGAAATTAAAGGACGAAGAAGACATATAGCACAGGAAATTGCTTATGACGAAGGACCTTCTGCTGTAAGAAGAGCTAAAGCCGTGGTTACCAATCCCTCCCATGTCGCCGTAGCCATTGGTTATGAGCCAAAAAAATATTCCGCTCCCTTTATTCTTGTAAAAGGGCTGGATTTAATTGCCGAAAGCATTATAAAAGAAGCAGATAAATGGGGGGTGCCTATTATGCGAGATGTCCCGCTAGCCCGCACCCTTTTTGAAATAGGGAAAAATTATAATTATATCCCTCCCGAAACATATGAGGCTGTAGCAGAAATTTTACGTGTTATTGGCACTCTTGAAGAAGAGGATTAGTTTTGAGTCTTATATCTGATCTTTCCCAAAAAATAGGCAGTGATAAAATACTGTCCTTGATCACCAAATCAAGTGATCTCATTCTTGCTGCCTGGATTGTGGCCATTATTGCCATGATGATCATCCCTATTCCCCCTTTCCTTATCGACATCGTTATTGCTTTTAACTTAGCTGCTGCCATCGGCCTTTTAATGGTCGCTATTTATGTATCTAGTGCTTTACAGCTTTCCGTATTCCCCTCCCTTCTACTTATTACAACTCTATTTCGACTTGGCATCAACATCTCTTCAACAAGACAGATCCTTCTCCATGCCTATGCTGGACATATTATCCAAGCCTTCGGGCAATTCGTTGTAGGAGGGAATTTTATTGTCGGCGGTATCATCTTTCTTATCATCATAGTAGTGCAATTCATTGTTATTACAAAAGGTGCTGAGCGGGTTGCCGAGGTAGCGGCAAGATTTCGTTTGGATGCCATGCCAGGTAAACAAATGAGCATTGATGCGGATATGCGTGCAGGTGTCCTAAATGCCAATCAAGCCCGTGAAAAACGCGCTGTAATCCAGAGGGAAAGTGAACTTTATGGGGCCATGGATGGCGCTATGAAATTCGTAAAGGGTGACGTTATCGCTGGAATGATTATTACAATAATTAATGTGGTAGGGGGACTTATTATTGGGGTTGCTATCCATGGTATGACCGCTATTCAAGCAGCAAAAACATACTCTCTCCTATCTATTGGTGATGGCCTAGTTTCAATTATCCCCTCCTTTCTCATCTCTGTAACTGCTGGTATTGTAACAACACGTGTTTCAAGTGATCGACGCGATACAAATCTGGGTAAAGAAATCTCTACACAGATTTTCAAACAACCCAAGGCCATGATGATTGCCGGCGGGATTCTTGTGTGCATGGGCTTTATTCCTGGATTTCCAACAACTATCTTTATCATATTATCCTGTATTATTGGTGGTATTGGTTATAAGCTTTGGTCGAATGAGCAAAAAGCCGAAGCTAAGTCTTTAGCCTCAGGGGGTGAGGGTCTTATTGATACAGATACGGAGGGACATAAAGTTATCACACCTGGCAAAGAAGACTTTGCCCTCACCTTGCCAGTTATTTTAGAACTATCTAGCAGTGTATCCAAATTAATACAAGACAAAACAGGACAGCTTTTTATCGATGATATGATACCTAAAATGCGCCTAGCTCTTTATCAAGATATGGGTATCCGCTATCCAGGTGTTCACGTGCGAACTGATTCACAAACTCTTGAAGAAGACGAATATGCCATGTTACTCAATGAAGTGCCCATTATTCGGGGTCGCGTCTTTCTAAAGCACCTCCTTTGTAATGAGAGTCAAGAAAACTTGTTACGCTACAATATTCCTGCCAAATCCTATAAATCATCCCTGGGGCTGCCCTCCATGTGGGTCGAAGATAAATATATTGATATCCTACAAAAGGCCCGTATAAAATTCTGGAAACCCTTGGAAGTAGTCATCTTACATCTCTCCTACTTCTTCAGGCATTACTCTAGTGAATTTCTAGGAATTCAGGAAGTACGTTCCATGCTGGAATTTATTGAAAAATCTTTTCCTGATCTTGTTAAAGAGGTCACGCGCCTTGTCCCTCTTCAGAAAATGACGGAGATTTTTAAACGTCTTGCTCAAGAACAGGTGTCTATCAAGGATTTACGAACAATCCTTGAGGCTCTTAGTGAGTGGGCTCAGTCCGAAAAAGATACTGTTCTTCTAACAGAATACGTCCGCTCGTCTCTTAAACGCTATATTAGCTTCAAACACTCTCAAGGGCAAACAACGCTTGCTGTGTACCTCCTTGATCCTGAGATTGAAGATATGATTCGCGGGGCTATCAAACAGACTTCCGCCGGCTCCTATTTAGCTCTTGACCCCGACTCTGTCCAACTCATACTCCAAGCGATGCGCTCAACAATTGCCCCTGCTAGTGCCCGCAGTCAATCCCCTGTTCTCCTTACAGCCATAGATGTGCGCCGTTTTGTTCGCAAACTTGTCGAAATGGAATTCCCAGAAATTGCGGTTGTCTCCTACCAAGAGATCATCCCTGAAATCCGGATCCAGCCTTTAGGCCGCATCCAAATTGCTTAATTTACTTGGGTTATATAGGTTCCTAGTTGACAACCCGACCTCTAAATCGTTATTTTAAAAATATGAGCGATTTCGGAAGTATTTTAAACGTATTAAAAGTTGATGCTGCGGAAGGCAATGAAAAGTCCCAAACAGCTGAAGCTATTCAAGTAGCTACGGAAGGAACTTTTTACGAGGAGTGTGAAGAGCTTTTTAATCCTTGGGCCGCAGACGAATATAAAAAAAATATGCGCCCTTTAAATCAACGCCGGAAAAAAGATTCTGATCCAAATATTCTAGAAATCGACACTGTTACAGCCGAAGCTTCTGTGGATGAGGCTGCCTTACGTTATCAGCAGAAGAATCCAGAATTAGCTGCTCGTAGTTTAAAAAAACTCCTTCAATCTTTAAAAGATAGTGATAGCCCAGATGAAATCCTTAAAAAGGTTTTAGATTATTTTCCTGACAAATCGCTAGCTGATGAGGCCCTTAGTTTTTTGATAGAAAACACAGAAGGCTCGCTCCAAACAACGATTAAATATACCAAAAAAACCTTTAATAATGACTTTAGTAGAGAAATTATAGCCGGTAAAAATATAGCAAGCACTGCTCAGGAATTTTCTAAGCTTGGATTTGGAACACCTTCCAACTTAAAAGATCTTTACCGCGATATTACAGGTAATCCCAGATCCTCCAATATTCTCTTTGGGGAGCTTTCCAGGCTCTATAACTTTCAACAGCTTAAAGATGTCATAAAGTTTCTATTGAACTCACTTGGTCGGGACCTTACATCAAAAGGCCCCTCAATTCAACGCGGTGAACTCTCTAGACTCTTCACAGAAGCCCGCTCCTTACAATCTATTTTGGGAGTTTACCGATTCTTCCAAAGTCGCATGGGTTTAGTTAATAAACAATTATCTGATCTTGCTATTACGCTGCCCGCTAACCTTACTTTTGAAAATCTCGCACAAAATTATATGAAGTTAGTAGAGGATCGTTATCCAGCTGGTACCAAAATTATTGCACTTGCCGAAAATCTCGGCATCTCTAAAGAAAAAGCAGCTCTAATCATCCTGATCAGCCAGTTTCGCGATGCAGTACGCAGTGTCTCTCCTAGGCTCTATAAGACAATAGAGACCCGTGATGAGCTCTTTAAAGCTATTATAGACGCTCTAACAGGGCTTGAGGAAGAGGAAATGGATGAATAAATTTGAAGATCTACTAAAGGAACTAGGACTACTCCTAGGCTCTAACCTTTTTCCTGATGAGCACTCGACCTGTATGATCCTCTTTAACAATGGTATAAAGATCCAAATTGAACTTGATAAAAGCAGTGAATTTTTAATTATAGGATCTTCCCTCGGAGAGCTGCCTCCTGGAAATTACCGCGAGCAGATCCTAATAGAGGCTCTTAAAAATAACCTTTTTACAGAAGCGGGAATCTTTGCTTTTTCCCTAAAGAAAACTGCCTTAATTCTTTTTGTCAAAAAACCTTTTGATGAAATCAATGCTCAAAGTCTTTATGACCTTTTATCTGCTATGAATAAAAAAGCTCTCCCGTGGATAACAGCTCTTAAAGATCATGTTTGCCCTTATATCCCCTATACAGCCTCTAGCTCCTCTAGCTCTATTTTTAATATATTGAAATGAGTGCTTTTATACCCCCTTCTATTAGCAGCATCCATTGGGAAAAAGTGGGTGTTAAACAGCACCACGGTATTAATATTTTTCTGCCATCATTAAAAAGACGCAACTCTCCACAAGGCGACCTGTTATCATTAAAAATGCTTCTACCTTGGCTTAAAAAGACCGGTTTTAATGTAATACAACTTTTACCAATTAATGACAGTGGTGATGATATAAGCCCCTATAATATCATTTCTGCACATGCATTAAATCCTAGCTTATTACCTCCAGAATCCTTAAAGCCTTTAAATAAAAAAGACCCTGATTTTCAGGCTTTCCAAAAAAAAAGCACTTACTGGCTTAAGCCCTACTGCCTCTTTAAAACTTTAAAAGAAAAAAATGGAAATAAAGCCTTTTGGGAGTGGTCACAAAAAGAACAAAGTTATAACAATTTTCTATATACTCAACATCAAGAAAAAGCCATTGCCTATGCCCATACTCAATATCTCCTGCACAAGGAGATGAGAGCTCTTCAAGAAGAGGCCTCCTCTCTTGACATTCTCTTGATGGGTGATCTTCCGATTTTGATAAGTCCCGATAGCGTAGAAGCCTGGCTATACCCAGCTCTTTTTGATAAAAGCTATTGTGTAGGAGCCCCCCCTGATTACTATGCAAAAGAGGGTCAGTGCTGGGGCTTTCCTTTACACCGCTTTGATACTATGCAAAAAGATAACTTCACCTGGTGGAAAGAGCGCCTTAGAACAGCTTCTGCCTATTATAACCTCTATCGCATTGATCATGCAGTTGGTCTGTTTAGACTATGGGCTATTGCAAAAGGTAAAAAGGCCACAGAAGGCTTCTTTATTCCTGAAAAGCGCTCTATCTGGCTTCAACAGGGCCGGATTTTTTTAAAAGCACTTTTAGAAGGCTCCAGTCTTTTACCTATTGCCGAAGATTTGGGTGTTATTCCTCCAGAAGTTCGCTCTACTCTTATAGAAGATGGCATCCCTGGTACAAAAGTCCCTCGCTGGGAGCGTTATTGGGATGCGGGTGGTGGCTTCATACCTTTAAAAGACTACCCCGTTTGCAGCCTTACTACAGTCTCTACCCATGACTCACAAACACTGAAAGAATGGTGGTTTGAACAAAATAATAAGACTTTAGACCAGGCTACCCTATTTAAAATTTTAAGAGAAAGCCATCAAAGTAGTAGTCTCTTTCACATTAATCTTCTTGGAGAATATCTCGCTCTTTTTAAAGAACTTGTATATAATGATGATAAATTAGAAAGGATAAATATCCCAGGTCATATTAATAATACTAATTGGTGTTATCGCACCAAACCTTTTCTTGAAGAGCTTATCGAACATAAAGAGCTACTTCATATGATGCAAAAAATGATATGATAAATTTTTTAATACTTAGTTTAGCTCTTACGACTAGCGAAGAGAAAAGTATTTACAAGTCACTTGATACTCGTAACATAGATGCAAATATTGCCTACTCACAGCTTTTTCCAAACTCACCAGAGGGACGCAAGGCTTTAGAACGAGCCTGGCAACTACTTGGCTCCCATGCTTCTTTAGGCCTTATGCCTCCTCTTTCAAAAGATATATTTGACAAACTGACAAATTTTAAACCAGCTGCTATTTTCGATGAAAAGACTCTCTGTCTAATTGAAAGACTCGCACAAAATCTTCCTAATCGTAAGCTTAAAGGTCATAGTGTCAAAACATGGCAGGAAATACTTGATCTTCCCTTAGAAGAGATTGAGATTTCCAGAGGCCTTCTTATAGAGGATACTATTACAAGACGCTCTTATGAGGCATCTCTTGATCTATTGGCCCTCAAAGCCCTAGCAAAACTCCCTCAGGGGCTAAACTCCTTACCTGAGAAAAAAATTGAGGCTATCAATCAGCTCATCTTTTTTGATATGGCTATGCGTTACCCCCCTCTTTCCCTATCCGAAAAACATATTGATAGTTATTCTTCCTTAGGAGCAGTTCTTGATTCAAGCCGAGGTATATGCCTTGGTACTTCTTTTGTCTATCTAGCCATCGCTGAGCGCATAGGCCTTACCCTCGAAATTATCACCCCACCCGGCCACATCTATGTTCGCGCCTATGACCATAAAGGAGGGAGGATCAATATCGAGACAACAGCTCGAGGTGTTGATATCTCTGATCGTCATTATCAATCGATTAATGTGAAGCAGCTCCAGCTACGTACCCGCAGAGAGGCTATTGGCCTTATCTTTTTCAATGAAGCCAGCGTAAATCTACGCACACACAATTTTGAAAAAGCTCTTGCCTGTTATGAAAAAGCAGAAGTATTTATCAAAAATGATTCCACTTTAATGCAACTAAAGGCAATGTGCTTGATTCTTACTGGACAAAAGAAAAGAGCTATCGAATATTTAGAGAGCAATATCCATTTAAAAGATCCCCATCAAATCGATCAACTGACCCTTGCCGAAGATTACCTTAAAGGGGCTGTAAGTGAAGATACTCTCCGTGTTTTTTTTACTGAAAGCAAAGTCTCTAGAAAGGATCTGGGTGTGAAATGTAATCTCCTTAAAGAAGCCTTAAAAAATAATCCTGAATTTCGCGAAGGCCTTCTTGAATTAACGGATATCTATCTAAAATTAAATAGGCCCAAAGAAGCTCTTGAAGTTCTTCAGCGCTATCATGCAATTCACCCTAATCGTTTACAAGTAGAGTTTATGCTAGGATCTCTCTCTCTTGATCGCATCCTTTACCAAGAAGCTTATCAACATCTTTGTAATGTACGTGAGTTACTAAACTCCCATGGGCAAAAAAGTCGAGAATTTGAAGAGGCTTGGCGCTCCTTGAGTGTTCATTACACGCCTTAGTCATTAGATTAAGAGATCTCTGGCAAAATTTAAGTTAAAATTATATAATTATTTTTATGGATAAAAAGTTTACAGAAAGCGTTTTAACGGCACTTGAAAATTCTTTTACGTTAGCTCGGCAAGGTAAGTATATTGAGGTCACTCCTAATCTACTCCTAATAGCCTTTTTAGAAGATCCTGAGGGATATTTTTCCTCTTTTTTTAAGGAGCCTGAAGCTCTAAGAAAGGCTTTAAAATTAGCTATTACTAAAGAGCCTCTTTTTGAGTTGGAGGGTGAGCCTCAAATAAGCAGAAAACTCCAAAATATTGTAAATGAAGCTCTTAAGATTTCCGCCTCCTGGAAAGATCCTTATACAGCCAGTGATCACTTTCTCTTAGCTTTTTTTAAACATGCAGAAGAGCCCCTTCTTTCTTTTAAGAAAGAGTCGGAAAGTGCTCTAGAAAAGAAGATTAAATCTATTAGAGGTGATCATAAAATGGATTCCCCTTCCGCCGAATCAACCCTTAAAGCTTTAGAAAAGTTTTGTAAAAACCTCACAGACCTGGCCAAAAAAGGTAAACTTGATCCAGTTGTTGGCCGTGATGAGGAAATTAGACGCACTATCCAAGTACTAAGCCGTCGTACAAAAAATAACCCTCTTCTGATTGGCGAGCCTGGTGTTGGTAAAACGGCTATTGCAGAGGGTTTGGCTATTCGTATTATCCAGGAAGATGTTCCCGAAACCCTCAAGAATAAACAACTTGTAGCACTTGATATGGGAAGTCTTATTGCGGGAACCAAATTCCGCGGTGAATTTGAAGAACGTTTAAAAGGTATCTTAAAAGAGATCGAAGCAGCTGATGGTAATATCATTCTCTTCATAGATGAAGTCCACACACTTATTGGTGCAGGTGCAAGCGAAGGGGCTATGGATGCGGCTAACTTGCTAAAACCAGCCCTCGCAAGAGGGACCCTCCACTGTATTGGTGCCACAACTCTTAATGAATATAAAAAGTACATCGAAAAAGATCCCGCACTAGAACGCCGTTTCCAACCTGTACTTGTTAAAGAGCCCACAGAAGAAGATGCTATTGGCATTTTACGCGGTCTTAGAGAGCGTTATGAGATCTTTCACGGTGTGCGTATCACAGAAGATGCGCTGAGTGCTGCGGTTGTTCTCTCTTCCCGCTATATTAGCGACCGCTTTTTACCAGATAAAGCTATAGATCTTATCGATGAGGCTGCAAGCCTTATTCGGATGCAAATGGGTAGTCGTCCACTTCCCATTGATCAAAAAGAGAGAGAGCTCTCTACCCTTATCGTCAAACAAGAAGGGCTTAAACGCGAAGACTCTCCAAGTGCTAAAGAAGAATCTGAGAAGCTTTCTTCAATAATTGCGCAAATTAAAGAAGAGCTCTGCGCTCTAAAATCACGCTGGGAAGAAGAAAAAAAACTCCTTGTTTCACTCAAAGAGAAGAAAAATAACTTGGAACAGCTTCGCTTCCAAGAGGAGGCTGCTGAAAGGCATGCCGATTATAATAAAGTTGCTGAACTGCGTTATAATAAAATTCCAGCCCTCTATAAGGAAATGGAAGCCCTTGACTTAGAACTAAAAAATAAAGAGGGGCGTCTTCTTAAAGAAGAAGTTGATGAGCATCTAATCGCAGAAATTGTCTCGAAATGGACAGGAATCCCTGTGAGCCGTATGGTGAGCGGTGAAGCGCGCAAACTTCTTGATTTAGAGAAAACACTCGAAAAACGCATTATAGGTCAAACAATGGCCCTACGTGCTGTTAGTGAAGCGATCCGCCGTTCGCGTGCTGGCCTGCAAGACCCTCATCGCCCATTAGGTGTCTTCCTCTTCCTTGGACCAACAGGTGTTGGTAAAACAGAGCTCGCTAAAGCTATTGCTGAGCAGCTTTTTGATAAAGAAGAGGCTATTATCCGCCTTGATATGTCCGAATACATGGAAAAACAGAGTGTTTCTAGATTAGTGGGCTCTCCCCCTGGATATGTAGGCTATGAAGAGGGTGGGCAGTTAACGGAAGCTTTACGCAGACGCCCTTATTCTGTTATCTTGCTTGATGAAATAGAAAAAGCTCATAGCGATATCTTCAATATTCTTTTGCAAATCTTTGATGATGGCCGCATAACTGATAGTAAAGGCCGCCTTGTCAATTGTAAGCATGCTCTTTTTATTATGACTTCCAATCTCGGCTCCTCGCTTCTTCTTGAAAGAGCAGAGAAGTCTACAAAACCTCTTTCAAAAGAAGAGATCATTAAATTAGTAGATCCTATTCTCAAGAGTCATTTTAGACCGGAATTCCTCAATCGCATTGATGAAATTCTTCCTTTTCTTCCTCTTAAGGAAAGTGAAATGGAAAAGATTGTCTCTATTCAACTAACCCTCCTCCAAAAAAGACTTCAAGACCGCTCGATTACTCTATCATGGTCTCCAGAGTTTACAGCCTATTTTGCCCATAAGGGCTATGAGCCGGCCTTTGGTGCTCGTCCCCTCAAGCGTCTCATTCAGCAAGAGGTAGTCAACCCTCTTTCAAATGCTCTATTAGAGGGGAAACTTGTCTCGGGTACTCTCATCGATCTACGTATTGTTGAAGGAAAAGTTGTCTTTTAAAGCTCCTATAGACAATAGACATCTTCGAAAAATCCCTTAGGGAATATAAATGCCTTTTCAAGTTCGAGGTGCAACAAAAGTAGATTCCTTTCTGCGCTCATTAAAGACCTCTATGGGTATGCGAAATTATAACACTTTTCTGTGTCGATTGTGTAGCAGTTTATCAATCCCTTCCACAACCTCGAGACTTACTTCACTCATGTTACTTAAAGAATCGAAAACACAAATACACCCACAGATAAATGTGATCATAGATACTGGATATCAAGGGCTTCAAAAGCTTCATGCACAGACTTAAAGGCCTAAGAAAAAAAGCCATAAGAACCCTTTGACTAAAGAGGATAAACTTGGTAATCAAAACATCTCCAGAGCATGTGTGGCCGATGAAAATGTTATTGGGATGATTAAACGATTTAAGATTATAGCAGGTCATTACCGTAATAGGCGTAAAAGATTTACCCGGTGCAGCAATTTAATCGCGGGCATTTATAATTTGGAGCTACCTCAATTCTAGTTTCAAAAGAGGTCTATTGAGAACAATAGTTTATCCGCAATAGTAGTCCTTTAGCGATATCTTTGTTTAGGGAACCATAGATCTTCTTTACAGCTTGCATAACAGGCTCTAAAGCTGAAAAGAGCTCTCCTATCTTACAAATATGCCATCCAATACATTCTGAATTCCAATGCTCTGTAAGAGAAAATACCCATGCCCATCCCTCATCTACGGTTTGCACTTTCATGCCATCAGCTCCCCACATCACTCCCGGAGTATCCGTAATAATATTGCCATCATGAGGGTTAGTAGCTTTATAGACTCCACGATGAGGTGACATCAACCGGTTGCTCTTAATTATCTTAAGCACTCTATTCCTGCCCAGCTTAACTCCTTAACGCTTTAGTCTTCCTTGGACCTTTTTATGGCCTTCTCCACTAAAAGGGGTGTTGTTTAGGTCTTTCCGGATCATGTTCAAAAGCCTCTCATCTTCAACGATAGGCTTAGGACCTCTACGCCTTGGGGGTGCAATAGATAATTGTGCTGCATAAAGCGTTGAGCTAGCAACACCCCCTACTTCACAGACTCTTCTAATGCCCATTATTCTGCCTGTACTTGGGGATATGGTCCGGCTTATTGTTACCACTTTCCTCCCCAAAAAACGCCTTCCCGCTT
>VFKH01000050.1 GCA_009885615.1 Parachlamydiales bacterium | reverse complement strand
GACGTCCCGAGCGAGCCCTTAAATAGCTCGCGCAGAGGACGCGAACGAAGCTGTTAACTATATGAATTATTTAAATTGCAAATTTGTGTCTACAAAAATGGTGGCCGTAAAAGATGGGCGAATCGTAGATGGGGTCTTTAAGATCGATTATGGCAGCGGTAAAATGCTTCTCTGACCTGTTTTTGACTAATGTGGGTGTAGCGATCTGTTGTTTGGATATTGCTATGGCCTAGAAGTTCTTGGATAATACGAATATCGGCACCACCTTCGAGAAGGTGAGTAGCAAAAGAATGGCGTAGGGTATGGGGTGAAATGCGTTTAGTAATAAAAGCCTGCCGTCCCAGTTTTTTAATTAGACGCCATATTGAGGTGCGGTCCAAGGGTTTTCCACGTGATGAGAGGAAAAGATGCTTCTCAGATTCCGAATGAAAGATATCACGCGGGCCATTTAAATAAGCATCGATGGCCGCAATAGCTTTGGAACCAACAGGAATAAGACGCTCTTTACCCCCCTTTCCTTTTACACGGACAGAGGTTGCATCCAGATCATAAAGTGAAAGATTACAAAGCTCAGAGATACGCAGGCCGCTTGCATATAAGAGTTCAATAATAGCCTTTTCACGTATTCCAGAAGCTGTTTTTAGGAGCAGCTCGACCTCTTTATAGGTAAGAACTTCTGGAATCAGCTGCCATAGATGGGGTGATTCCAGATAAAGAGCACGGCTTTCGCTGAGATGTCCCTCTCTTTTTAAAAACCGAAAGAAGACTTTTAAAGAAATTATATTACGGCAGAGCGTACTTGAAGAAAGGCCTTGATTTTTACGCTCTTCCAAAAATTCCCATAGTACTTTTTCATTAATATTTCCAATTTCATGGATATTTTTTTTGAGCAAATAGACTTTAAAAAAATCGAGATCCTTTCCATATGCCTTCAAAGTATTGAGCGCCAGCCCCTTTTCCGATCTTATATAGGACAGAAAGTCTACTATGAAAGCAGTAATCATATCTCTACTTTTAAACTTTTAACAACTGCAATAAGTTTCTTGTAGTTACGAGCGAGAAGGGCGCATGCTTTATTTACAGTAACCATTTTTTCAATATCGGTGCTATTAAGAGTGAGATTTTCAAGAAAGAGCAAAAGGTTCTGAGCCATCTCTAGAAAATTTTTTAGGTGTTGATGTTGTTCAGAAAGGGGAAGTGCAAAGGCTAAATTTTTCATAATAAGGCAAGATCTTGCAAAAGAGGCAAGGGCAATATAAGGTAGGGTTTTAGGCAAATAATGCTGTTTGAAGCTCTGAAAAAGAAAAAAGCTGTCCGAAAAAAGTCCCACATAATCTTGGAGATTCGTGGATTTTTCTAGATTCTTGATAATTTCCTGTGTCTCCGCTACCTCTGCAGCAGAGAATTCCTTTTCGTACCATGTTGGATAAGTTTTAAAGAAATCCGCTTCTTTAAAGGCATCATAGGCCCATTTTATTTTCTCTTCTCTAGTAGCAAGAGGATCCGTTAATAGTATTAATCGATCCCAAAGTTCAATAACTTCCTGTTCTGTAACTGCTTTTACACGTAATTGAAAGAGAGCAAAACAGAGTTTCTCTAACAGTAAGGGCACGCCTATATTAAGAGGAAGTGAAGTATGGCTGGCTGTATAAATAAGATCTATTATGCTGAAGAATTGTGCTTTATTTTTTATAAGAGAGCGCTTTCTAGTTAAAAGCAGATGAATTTCCAGGCCTTCAATTTCAGTCACATTATGGATTATTTGAGTAGATAATTGAGTAGACGAATTAATTTCTTCTAAGGAAATAGCCTCTCCTAACTCTTCAAATAAAGATAAAGTGTCTTGAATTTTCTTATTAAACCAGGTGTTTTCTAAGTTATCTGGATGGAAATAAGCTATGTTTTGAATAAGATTGGCTGTTAAAAGAAGATATTCAGTAAGGGTTTCAATAAAGATGGCTTCATTTCGATAAATACCTAGTTTAATTTTTTCGATACTTTTTTCAAGAGAAGCGTAGATCGTGGTATCCTGAGGAGCACTTAAAAGAAAAACAAGCTGTTGGGAGGCTTTATTAACGTGCTTACGAAGATAGGGGTCTTCCATATTTCTTCCTTGGGTATTGGTTTATACATAACACTTTTCTTTAATTAAAACAAGCCTTGTTTATTTCCGTATTTAGAATATCTATTATTAATATAGGATATTTAAACTGATTAATTTTTTACATAAACCTAAAATATGATTTAAAGTTTAAATTCTTTGCTCTCTCTATTGCTCCTATGTAATTAACCTGAAAATTCACTCGTTTATCAGGGTATCCAGAGCAGCTTTTAACTGCTTGGTCAGCCTGAAACCACTAGGGTCGGTGAGAGATTTAAGCGGACTCTAAAAAAGGAGGTTATCAAAGGTGGTTTTTTTCAAACTATAGAAGAACTTAAAGAGGATGTAAGACATTTTACAAATTACTAAAATAGTCAATGTAGGGTGGCTAAAATAGGAAAACAGAATCCCTTTGAGGCCTTTAATAGCTATAATAAGCTAAGAAAGGCCAGGGGATAGTAGATGGGTGACTGCGATTTATAGCGAGCTCTATTCGAGCTCTCGCATAAATTTAAATGATCTATAAATTTAGTTTTTGCGTTTACGATCACCTTCTTTAAGGTGGCGTTTACGCATACGAATAAAAGAAGGCGTAACTTCAATTTGCTCATCATCTTCAATATAGTCAATAGCTTGCTCAAGGGTGAATTTACGTGGGGGAGTGAGAATGATATTTTCATCATTACCTGAAGAACGAACGTTTGTAAGCTGCTTAGCCTTAGTTACATTAACGACCAGATCATTATCACGTGTATTCTCACCTACAACCATACCTTCATAAACTTCATCCCCAGGGGAAACAAAGAGGGTTGTACGCTCTTGCAAGTTAAAGCAGCCATAACCATTACTACGGCCGTCAGAAGCTGCAATAGCTACACCTTTTGCACGGCCAGGAATAGGCCCTTTAAAAGGTTCAAAGCGTTCGAAAATGGAGGTAAGAACCCCAAGACCGCGTGTCATAGTAAGAAACTTACTACGGTAACCCATAAGACCTCTTGTAGGCACAAGGAATTCAATATGAGCTAGCCCATGTTCATTTGTATCAAGAGCCTGCATTTCACCTTTACGGCGAGACATTTCTTCAATAACAGCGCCTGAATAATTTGAAGGTACTTCAATATGTACACGTTCTACTGGTTCTAATTTTTGTCCTTTTTCTTCTTTCATAATAACGCGTGGCTTGGAAAGGGTCATTTCATAGCCTTCACGACGCATAGTCTCTACAAGAACAGAGAGGTGAAGCTCACCTCTACCAGAAACGGTAATTGCATCACTACCTGCTTCTTCAATACGCAAAGAGATATTGGCTTTTTTCTCTTGTAATAGACGTTCTCGTAGTTTATTCATTGTTATGTGTTGGCCATCATTACCGACAAAGGGACTATTATTAACCATGATGTCGATGGAAACAGTAGGTTCTTCCAAAATAATTGGAGGGAGTCTCATAATTTTTTCAGAAGAACAAAGTGTATCCCCAATCATAATCTCTGGAACACCAAAGATACCTACGATATCACCACATCCAGCTTCCTCTATCTCGATTTTTTGAATCCCGAGCCAACCCTGAATCTTTGTTATCTTCCAACGCTGCTCTTTATCAGTTACTTGAATAACTGTATCTCCTTTCTTGATCGAACCATTAAGGATTCGACCGCAAGCCAAGCGACCAAGGAATTCATCATAACCAACTGTTGCTACTTGCATCAGGAAGGGATCTTCCAATCTACCTGGAGGTGCAGGAACAGCTTCCACAATTAAATCAAAGAGAGGTTTCATGTCTATACGTGGATCGTCAATGTTTTTTAATGCAAATCCAGAAAGCCCTGAAGCATAGCAAAAACGGAAGTCGAGCTGGTCATCTGTAGCACCTAGTTCTGCAAAAAGATCAAAAGTGAGGTTTAAAACACGGTCAGGATCAGCATGCGGGCGGTCAATTTTATTAATGACAACTATGGGCTTAAGGCCTTTTTGTAGGGACTTTGAAAGCACAAAACGTGTTTGTGGCATAGGCCCTTCTTGAGCATCTACCAATAGAAGCACAGAGTTTACCATACCGAGAATACGCTCTACTTCTCCTGAGAAGTCAGCATGCCCAGGTGTATCAATGATATTAATCTTATAATCGCCATAATCAATAGAAGTATGCTTAGCATATATAGTAATGCCACGTTCTTTCTCTTGATCATGGGAGTCCATCATCCTTTCAGCTGTCTTTTCGTTGTCACGAAAGACATTAGACTGTTTTAAAACAGCGTCAAGCATAGTTGTTTTGCCGTGATCAATGTGGGCAATGATTGCGATATTACGAATTTTTTCTGGTGAATGCATGGGGCCTAAATGTGTAATAAATGTAATCAATGTAACATTTTTTACCCAAGTGGTCAAACGATTTCGGCAGCTACTGTATCGTAATGTAAGAGCCCCAGAGGAGTTAACTGCACAAGTCCTCCTTTTTTGATCACAAGACCCTGTCTTTCTAAGAATGATATATCCACACCCTTTGGTAGGGGTGCTCCCTCTAAAAGACGCAGATGAATAGCAAAAAGCTCTCTCTTTGATCTCTCCCTAGGCAGCTTTTCCGTAAAATCGGTAGCAGCATTGCCACTTTCGATTAATTCTTTATAGCGCTTGTAATTACAAATATTTTTAAAACGGGCCCCCTCTAGGTAGCTAAATGCAGAAGGTCCAATACCCCTAAAAGGGCGCCCCCTCCAATACCCCGTGTTATGAACGGCTTTAAAGCCTTCTTTAGCAAAACCCGAGATTTCATACCTCTTAAGACCAGCCTTTTCCAAAATACGCACTGCCATATCTAGATATTCAGGTTCCCCCTCTAAGGTTTTTTTTTTCTGCTTATAAAAGAGCGTATCTGGCTCAATTGTTAAGTTATAGATAGAGAGATGGGTAATAGGGAGCTCTACCGCTTGATTTAAAGAGTATTCCCAATTCTCTAAGGTTTGACCAGGTAGATCAAACATAAGATCAATAGAAATATTATCAAAACCCGATTCTTTAGCCAGAAGGACCGCAGCGATTGCTTGTCTAGCATTATGTGTTCTTGTAAGAGAGGAGAGATGGCGATTATCAAAGGACTGGACACCGATACTCAGGCGGTTAATTCCCGCTTTTTTAAAGCCTATAAGGCCCTCTCTATTTAAGCGCTCGGGATTTGCTTCAAGCGTTATTTCAGCATAAGGAAGGGGATTTATTTCAGCTAGGAGCTCTTCAAAAAAATGGGGCTTTAAAAGGGAGGGGGTTCCTCCTCCAAAATAGACGGAGATAAGGTTTTTTAAGGGAAAAAGCCTCCACTCTTTTTTAAGGGTAAGAACAAAGTCCTCATGTTTTTTTTCCTCATCTTTAATAACAAAAAAATGGCAGTAACCACATTTTTTTGTACAAAAAGGAATATGAACATAGAGACTTTTTTCTACCAATTGTCTACATCAGGATCCATAATTCCTCGACGCCAGCGATTTTTATCGCTAAAGGGATCCTCCTCTTCTTCATCTTCCTCAAGAGAGGATTCATCAGCATCGTCTCCAGGAGAGTCTTCCGCACTACCCTCTTCACCCGTCTCTGTTTCCATATCGTAGGTGGTTTCTGTAAGACCGGAGGTCTCTTCTGTAAGGTCAATATCAGCAATGGTTGCTGTATCTGGATATCCGCTTGATTTTTGGGAAGCATTGCGCTTAGGAGTGATATATTCTTCGGCTTCGCCTGTCTCTTTTAGATGTTGAAGGCGCTCATTTTCTTCTATAATACGCTTATCAATACTATTAATTTCAGCTATATGCTTTTCGATGTCTTTTTTTGGAACAAGACCTAGCTTCAGCCATTGTTGGAGGTCTGCTAGTTCTAATTCTAATTTCTTGAGTCTTTCACTTTTTATCATTTGGGGCACTACAATACGGTTTTAGCTTATATTTTTCAATGACTACGGCTTATCCCTGAATAATTATTTTTTTGCAATTAATCTTTTACATCCAATAAAGCTACAAAAGAGCAACTCTGCAAAAAGAAAGCCAAGATACGGGATAACAGGTGCATCTGTAAACCCATAAGTATGTAGGCCTTTATTTATTAAAATATTTAGGCCATACCATGTAAATGTAATCGAATTACTAGCTAATATAGCAAAAAAAGAGAGCCCGAAAATTTCTATTTTTCCATAATGCCAAGCATGTAAACCCATTAAATAAAGGGAAATGGATACAAAGGCCCAAGTCTCTTTCGGATCCCAATCCCAAAATCGGCCCCAGCTTGTACTAGCCCACACGCCGCCCAGGAGAGTTCCAATAATGAGTAAAATAGTACCCCAAGAGAGAAGCCTTTCCAGGGCTTTTGCCAGAAGATCATTTTTTTTTAGAACTAAATAGTGCCCAACAGCAGAAGCTCCCAGCAATAACCCATAGCTTGTTACAATGGTTAGAACATGGATGGTAAGCCAGAAAGAGGAACGGAGTACAGGGGCAATAGCATCATTAGAAAGAGGGGAGATAAATAGCAGAAAGGCTGCTATAACGCTCAAAGTACGTCCTAAAGGGGGAATGTAAAAAGTTAAGGCCAAAAGGATGGTAGCTATAAAGAGAGCGCTTTCTGTTAAAGTCGCGACGGGTGGTCTTTTAAGCAGAATAATACGGAAAATAATTAAGCTCAAGCTAGCTAGTAATGCTAAAAAAAAACCCCATTTTTTATTCAAAATGGCGGAAAATAGAGCTAAAAACCCGATGATCACGGCTTTCTTTTCCCAAGTATTAGTAGGGTCCCCATAGAAACAAGTGCAATCCCTATATAAAGCATAATTCCTTTTAAAGGATCACGGGAAATAACTAAAGAAACATGATCCTTATCCCAAAAAGAAAGGTGAAGACGGTATCCTTTATAAGAGATTCCCTCCTGCGATGAAAGTTCTAGCCCCTCCTTTTCAATTTGGATAAGTACGTAGCACATATCTTCTATATTCCATGTTTTTTTGAGTGTTAAAGAAAAGGGAAGTTGGAATGAATCGGGAGTCAGCCTTGCTAAGACACCCGCCACTGGTAGGGGAGCCATTCCTTCTTGGAGGGTGTAGGTTTTTCCTAAAGCTTCAAGAACAAGTGCCCTTTCTCCCTTCGTAGGATGTTCTAAGATCTCCATAAAAAGAGGCGCAAAAAAAGTATAGCCATCTACTTCAAGAGAGGTTCCATAACCCCCAAAACCCTCTTCAAATATATAAAGGGGTGCTTTGTCAATATCAATGGATTGTTGAAGTATGCTGCCTTTTTTATCAGAAATGGTAAGGGAATCCTCATAAATTACAATCGTATAAGGAGGGAGTAAGCTTTTTTTTCTTAGAGCATAGATATTCCAAGGGCCCCTTTTTAAGGGTTGAGTATCCTCCATTTTATCAAAAAAAGGGATCGTCCCTACACCCATGACCGTAGCTTGTGCTCCGTTATGCCAAAAGCGTAATTTGTTTTGGGAATGCGGATACATTTTTCGAGGAAAAAAGTTTATGTTTTTGAATGTAAACATCCTAGATATAGGATAAGTGGATAAATCTTTATTTCTGTCTTGAACTTCTATTAAAAGTTTTTCGGGCTTATAGGCTTTTGAAGAGGGCTCATCTAAGTTAAGGGGGATAGTTCCTTGAATACCCCATACAGATTTAATAAAGAGAGAGGTTATTAAGGTTAATAATCCTAAATGAGTGATTATAAATGGAATATGATTTTTTTTAAAAGGGTATCGTCTAAGAGTTGAAATAAGGATATTAAGAAAAAATCCCATGATTAAAAGTTGAAATAAAAGACCTTCATAAACACCCTCATAAAAGGTACCCCAAGCAGCTAGTAGCGCTGTACAAAAGATAAGAAGAATAGCAAAGATGAGCCCGCCTAAGAAGTGATATATTTTTTTCATGCTATGCCCATAATCCTTTATTTTATATAACACAATATTATGGTAAATCCTATTTCTTCTTCCCCTCTAGGCTCAAGTCTAATTTGTACTACTTCAGAAGTAACTTTGATGCACCATGCTTCTAGGCAGACAGTAAAAGTAGCTTGTGATTTTTTTGCTAATAATGCGCAATTCCAGCAATCAATAAGCTCTCAAATTCTTTGTGGGCGTAATAAAAATCTTATTGAAAGTATTAGTAATTGCAGACGTTTAGTCTATATTCTGGCTAAACATGTGAGCCAGGCCTCATCACATATTCTATTAATCCATAAAAAATTTGCCGTTTTTTTTATCATTGATGCGGGGCTTTTTAACATTCTTTCTCTTTTTAGAAAGGGTATGAGTTTTTCTTGCGCTGTGAAAGAAACTGTTCAGTTTTGGCAACAAGGGAAATTAACGGACAGGCTTAATTTTTTAACAGATGCGGCCTTTAAGGGTCTCACGCTAGGGGAGGCTGCTTTACAACTTGTTGAAAAAGTTAGTTTGGTAGTGATGTTTATAGCACTCTCGCTTCCTCTTGCGTGTATAGCTCTTATTACAACTACAATTACTGCTATTAAGGCACTTGTTACAACAATTCGCTTCGAACAAAAGCGCTCAGAATTTTTAGGGTGCTTGGGCAATAAAACAAAACTTGACCGCTTTAACAGCGCTTTAGAATATTGTAAGGGGTATGAATCTGAAATTGATCTAGACAATACACATGAAGAAAAAAGGTTACTGGCTTCGGGTAGTACGAAAGAGGCTATACGGCCTTTTCTTGATGCACGTAAAAAATGGGCTTTAACGGGTCTTTTTGGCTCAATAAGTTATCATATTATTTTTCAGGAATTTAAAAGAATAGATGAAGAGCTTAAAAGAATATCTAAGGAAAGAGACTCCCTGGTCCTTCTTGAGCCAAGCGAAGCTTCTCTTAAGCATTTGGAATTTATGAATCAACAATATGAGAAACTAGTTACTAAGGCATCTAGTGAAATAGATAAATTTGTCAGCAACCTAGGAATTGAACGTACCCAATTAGCGGCTTCATGTATTGCCCTATCAATGATGGTGGTCGTTACCGCTGTATCTTTAGCTGCGTTTTTTGTAAGTATCAAGTATTTGGTTAGCACCTTAGTGATATTAATCATAATATCATCTTTTATTACGATGGTTAATAGCTTCTATAATCTATGGGCCCAAAAAGATGTAACATGGATAGAAAAAGAAAATGCTTTGAATCTTATGACGGCCCATTTTACCGAGCGAATGAGAAATGCCAAAACTAACGAAAAAGCCGAGCTATCAAAATTATTCGATTTCACAATTCCTGATGAGATCAGGAATAATGAGGATTTGGTAGTAAAGGAATTTGAAGAGTATTTAAAAGATCTTTTACACGATGAAAAGGTAGAGCGTTATATTAATCGGGCCTTTGTTAAAGCAATTCAAAATCAATTCAAAACAAGAAGCAAGAGAAAAAATCTTTCGAGCCAAGAACTCGCAAAATTTGAAAAAAATATGATGCCTTTTCTTAAAATTATTATGGCCCCTCCCGAAAAACAGATCCTGAAGAGGCTTGAGAGTATCAGTATTACTTCCAATGAAGAAAAAACCATGGAGGAAAAACTCGGTGACGCTTTCTTTTTTTACCTTAACCGTCTTAATGAGATGAGATTAATATCTCCCTGAATCGGATCTTTAGAAAGAGCGTTGCTGCCAACTGCGTATGAGCTGATCAATAATCTGCCTCGCCTGATCATCACTGTTTTGACTGCTTTGACGCATTTTTTCAATACTTTCTTGCTGGCGTTTAGACGCCTCATATTTGGCTTCAATTTTCCCGGCATGGGCACCTTGAAGAGCAGCTCCTCCTTGAGAGATTCCTGAAGAGAGATCCCCCATAGCATAGGTGCCTTTAGAAAAAGGATCTAACCAAGTAACCAACGGAAAAGCTGTAGAGAAACCAAGAGCTCCAGCAGAGCCTAGTTTAAACACCCCGGAGGCAACACCGCCTATAAGAGTCCATAAGGCCTGAGAGGAGCGCTCTTTTTCAGTCTGATCGGCTAGCTGCATAATGGTTTTTTCAGAAAAACCCCTAATCCATGCCAAATCAGCACGTGCCTCCGCCCTATATAGTTTACAGGAATCGATGAGTATGGACATCTGAAGGTGTGCTATACTCAATGGATGAACTCTTGACATAGTTAGCCTCCTTGGCCTACTGGATTTTTTTCAAATAATATATCTATACGTTTAGCTCTTGATTCTAGATTTATTTCTACAAGTGATTGATCCTGGCTACTTAGGGCCGCTTCGGATCTCTTTTTAAAATGTTTTATCTGGCGATTCGATTTTCCAATTTGTGTCTGAAGAAAACTGGCTTCTGCGGAAGCTTTTATCTGTTTGGATTGGCTTTTACTATGACCGATTCCAGCAACCGCCTCAGCTCCTATTGAAAATCCTTTAAAGCTACCCATCAAGGCTTTAATGGCAGTACTTGTAATATAGGCTGTACTAATAAGTACTGTTGCCATATTGAGTACAATACTTGAAATAGTTAATCCAAGGTCAATTTGTGCTAGCAGTTTTTCTGTTTTTACAGGATCACCAGCTGTAGCTCTTTCAGCAATTAATCGGGTAACACCTGTTTCTTGGCAAACCTTAGAGTTAATTGTTAAGGCTCCCGTAATAATGAGAGCACTCCCAGCTACGGCACCCGCCCCTGTTCCTACCAAAGCAGCCCCTGTGATAAGAGAAAAAGCCCCACCCATGTATTGTACAATGTCGGTGAACAAAGACCATCCCTTACTTTCATGTGTGTGAAGAGCTGTCTGTTTGAGTTTTTCTATTTGCAAAGCACGCCATGCTCTACGCTCATCAGATGAAAACTTCATGTCTGAACTAAACTCTTGAAGAGAAGAAAGCTCTAAAATTCTCGCCTCCCTATCCAACTGTTGTATAAGGGTACCTAAAGGAATCCGGTCTGAAGAAATTTTATCCAGCATATACACCCCTTTCCTTTCTATAAAATAATTCTTTTAAATCCATAGTTTTTTCTAGCCAAGGTGTATACTCTGCATTAAGAGTAGCACGTGCGTAGGACAGTTCAATAGCTTTAGTAAATTCTATTTCGTTTCTTTGTTTAAGGAAAATTTGGGCTGCATAAAAATGGGGGGATGGGTCTTCCGCATCCAAAAGAGCCACGATCGCATAGCAGGAAAGGGCTTTTATTGGATTTTCGCTTAGGTGCAGGCTACTTGCCATTCCCATCCAATAATCAGATGATAAGGGTTCCATTAAAATAAGTTTAGCAAAAAGTGTAAGGGATTCTTCAGATAGGCCCTCTCTATAAGCTCTAACAGCTCTCTCATATAACCCCGCTTCTTTACTTCGTGGTTCCACTGTAACACTACTAAGCTCAACGTAGTGGGAGAGCATATCAAGAATAAAGCTCTCCTCATACTGCAGGTTCTTAAAATCCAGATGATTATTCATTAGTTATTTCGAAAATGAGAGATAATTAGCTTGACCATTGCTTCCCAGACGTTCATTACGCTGACTAGAAGCCTTAGCGTAGCATCTTGATCACTGTTTAATTTCTTAAAGTGGAGGCGTTTTTCATCGCCGATATCGCTATAATTACTGGAGACATCTTCAATATTATGCATAATTGCATCGATGTCTTCTTTATTTAATTTTTGTTTTTCTGGTATTATTAAGCCATAGTCTTTTTTGCATTTTTTTAACAAATTCTGTAAATTTGCTTCTTTATCCAGATCTATGCGCCCTTCTTCCTGCTGTAGTTTCCGAATTAGCTGCTTCAATTCTCTTAAAGTACTAACAGCTTTGTTTTGCTCGTGAATCTCATTGGTTAATACACGTAGGCTTTCACAGGCGTTATCATAAGAAGGCATCAGAGCTTTAAAAAAGTCATTAGAAGTCAGACATGAGGAATCTCGATCAAGATTACACAGTATTTCTCTTCCAAGGGTAGCCACAGCGTCCGTGTTTTCCCTCATATTACTTGGAGGTAAATGTTCAGGCCTCAGGGGTAAGGACCCTTGAGGGATTATATTTGGACCAACAAAAAAATCACCCATAAAAAATCTCTTTAATTACAAAGATCAACACTATGATTCATGATTATTAAGATGGAATTAAGAAATTAAAATACGCCTGAAAAATGCAGGTAAAAGAGCTCTTAGGCTCTTTTCTAGATAGTGCCCACGCAAAGCAGATGAACCAAATTAAAAGAGCGCCAAAACTTAAAACGCCCTTGGGGCTATTCTTAGAAAGAATAAATTATAATTAGAAATAAAGAATTCATTTAAAATAAGGGCTGAGAACTTGCTTGAGAAAAGACGTAGAGTCTTAAAGCAATACCCTACACTATCAATAAGATCTATAGTTTGTATAAACCGGACACTCAATCTATTAACAGGGATCGTGGATTTGTCTCTCTCGTACTAAAATCACAGGGCCTCTTTAATAATTATAGTTAGGGTCTATTATAGTAGACAACTTTCGAACCTCAATTGAGGTAGCTCCAAATTATAAATGCCCGCGATTAAATTGCTGCGCCGGGTAAATCTTTTACGCCTATTGCGGTAATGACCTGCTATAATCTTAAATCGTTTAATGATCCCAATAACGTTTTCATTGGCCATGCGTGCTCTGGAGATGTTTTGATTACCAGGTTTATCCTCTTTAGTCAAAGGTTTCTTATGGCTTTTTATCTTAGGCATTTGAG
>VFKH01000048.1 GCA_009885615.1 Parachlamydiales bacterium | reverse complement strand
AGTTCCATCGGGAACCAGTTAATAATTTCTGGATCATTAAGCCAATCTTTAAGGTAGGCCCCGTCACCCTCTTGTGTATAACGTAAATCATAACTCATAAATCATCCTAATTGCTTAAGATATGCCACAATAAAATCATCCAAAAGTTCCCCGTCCATCATAGCTTCAATATCACCGACTTCATAGCTTGTTCGGGTATCTTTTACAAGTTGATATGGCTGAAAAATATAGTTACGAATTTGACTTCCAAAAGCATTTTCTCTCTTCTCACCCGCTTCTTTAGCTAAAGTATCTTGTCGTAGAGATACTTCACGCTCATACAGTTTGCTCTTTAACATTTTCATACAGGTCTCTTTGTTTTGTAGCTGACTCCTCTCTGCCTGGCAGGAGACAACAATACCTGTTGCTAAATGTGTAATGCGTACAGCCGAATCTGTTTTATTAACATGCTGTCCACCCGCCCCTGATGCTCTATAGGTGTCGATTCTTAAGTCTTCAGGACGAATACTAATCTCAATATCATCATCAATTTCAGGGGTTACATCAACAGAGGCAAAGCTTGTATGCCTTTTAGCATTAGAATCAAAGGGGGAGATGCGCACAAGCCTATGAACACCCTTTTCAGCCTTGGCATATCCATAGCAATAGGTTCCTGAAATTATGTAAGTTATGCTTTTTATGCCAACAACATCCCCATCTTGCATCTCCACAATCTCCACTTTCCAACCCTTACGGCTTGCCCATCTCTGGTACATGCGCGATAACATAAGGGCCCAATCACAGGCCTCTGTGCCCCCGGCACCCGCATTGATGGTAAGATAACAATTTTTTGTATCAAAGGGCTGTGAGAGCATTTTTTTAAACTCATGCTGCTCTAACTCTTTTTCCGTTAGATCTAATTGTTGGAGAAGTTCTTCATAAAAGACTTTGTCTTTTTCAGGGTCCACTTCAGGAATAAGAGCGGCTATATCATTGTAGGACTCTGTTATTTTAACAAGTGGTTCAAGCCATCCCTTCAAGATGGCAACCTCCTCAATAACCTTCCTGGCTTGGGCACTGTCACTCCAGAATTCCTCGGTAGACATCATGCCCTCAAGCTCTGTTAATCGCTGCTTTTTCTGGGGCTTGTCAAAGACACCTCAAAAGGGAATTAAGACGCCCACCCATTTGGCTTATACGGTCATTAATATCTGTGTACATATCCTGCAGTATATCAGAATCTAAAATCCCATAAAAGATTTTATTTTCGACCTATCTTCCAACCAGCGCTTATAAAAAGCCTCATTAATATCAGTTAAATCATTTGGAGGCGTAATCGTTATTCTATCTGTTTTAAAAAGGTGGCCGTTAAGACCTTGGGTAATATAGTCTTTCATTGTATAGTCATCATAGGCAATCACCGGAGTCCCTACTGCTAATGCCTCTAAAAAAGCCATCCCAATACCCTCCTGTCTCCGAGGAGCAATCACAAAGTCCACTTTCTGTAAAAGTTCCTGTAACTCTTCCTTTGAAAGCCACTTGTCTAACCTCTCCAAAAAAGGAGCATCTTCCTGAAATTCGGACCTGTAAATTATTTTATGTATATTCTCATCCCCAACAACTGATCTTATCAGTAATAAGCTATTCTCTTTACTGCGTTGCCAGAATAAAAAAGTATATGGCCCTTTTGGGGCCCTGAAATCCTTACGCAAAGGTTTTGGAAAGTAACGCACGCTAAGTGTCTTCAGGCCTATTTTAGTATGATATTCTGTCATAGGACTCGAAAAGCAAAGTGCCTTTAGACCAAAAAATCGAAAAAGCTTTTCTTTAAGTGGCTTGAATGGTTTAAAACCATCATACATAGGCACAAAAATTTTAGGCGTCATTATGAAGCGTAAAATATGATGAAAAAAAGAGGGTGGCGTTGCAAAAAAAATGAGTAAATCGGGTTTTTCATGGCGGATTTTTCTGAAAAGCTTCCAAGAAGAACTCTCTTCGCGACGAAAAACTACTACCTCCGCCTCTTCAGAAAGTAAATCAATGAGAAACTGATCACTCCCCGTTATATAAAAATGCTTTTTACTTAAAACGACAACTTTCATACTTTAGAAGTACACCTTTATTATTTGCTGTGTAGTTCCACTGCCAAGAGTGCTCTGTTATTTTCTGCAAAATACGCTCTCCTTTTTGAATAAAGAGCCTATACCCGTGAGGAACGATAATCTCCTCCTCTTCTTCAAAAGTTGTATCTGAGATATCTATCTCTGAAAAACCTTCAAGAGTTATCGAAAGCCCTCTTTTAGTCAGCGGTCTTTTTAAATATTCAGCCATCGGACGTGCCACCGTATTGTTATTTACAATCACATTTTGTAAAAAAGCGCGCCCTCTTTTCTCACTAAAAAGAAGATGTCCTTCATCATTTGTCTGTCCAAGGGGATTGAGCGCATGAATCATTAAAGAGCCTTTGAGATCAAGCGTATTAATATATATAGCTTCTATATCCAAAATAAGTTCTGCTTTTTTGTGCAAGCTCCCTTTTTGAATTTTTTGACCTATGATATTCCATAAAGGACCCATTGCTGGATGGATAATAATAGAAGCAAGAGTGCTCTTATCTATAAACTCTTCTGCAGTAGGAAAGGGGGGGCCTGAAAAATCACAATGCTTTATAAAGAGCTCTTGCATATTGGTAAAATAATCATAAAGAGCCCCTAAAGGGGTTTCTTTAATATTTTCTCCAATAACAAACTTTTTTTTAGTTACGGAAATAGTTTTGCGCCTTTCCCCATACAGAATATAACTAGGAATTTTTTCTTGCAGCTCTGTAACCTCTAATTTATTTGCGCTTAAAATGTTAACAACATCCGCTATATTCTGCATTGTCGTTTCCAAACGCGCTTCAAGAGGCTTTCCTTTGAAATTTAGTAAGGGTCCCGGTAGGGGTAGCTTTTGGACGGCTTCTTCGATTGCTTCAATGGAGGCATACAAAATATTTGTATTGGCTGGATAGATAGAGTAAATGTTGTTTTTAGCAAGCGGAGAATCTTTTATATTATATCGGAGAAATTCCGTATACTCGATATTTGAGAGAGTGTACTCATATTGCCCCTGAACCTTTTTTTCAATCAAGAGGTTCACTCCTTCGGCGGTACCAACTACCCGTTTACAGGATAAAAAACCGATTTTTTTATCATGGGCTATTCCATAACCAATTAAAGCCAATAACCCCGAGTCGGTAGCTGCAATAGGATTATTTATCTGCCTGATAAGCAATGATTTGCGATTGCAAGTCTTAAACCATTTTAGAATATGATGATCGCAAGCCAGCTTCCAAATGACGCCATGCCCACCGGGCTTCATTTTAACATACCCCTCTTTGTCATACTCCCAATGCCCCTCCAAACCAATAACAGGCACAAGTGGTTGCATAAAAAATCGCAATGATTCTTTAGGGCGTCCATAAAAAGATGCTCCTTCAAAAAGTGATAGAATTTGAGCATGATTATTTTTTTCTAAGGAGGTCATTAATCCAATAGGGGTTATTAACTGTTGGCCTTGAATCTTAAAATAAAGCCATTCACGGGCAAAGAGATCGCGTATAAGCCCTTCTAATAAGTTATATCCACAGAAATCTAAAAGAGCTGCAGGCAATGCCTCTCCTTTTTCTTTATCAATAAGACCAAGCCTATCTCCAGCTCCACCCAGAGGCCACATTTCTGCCATATATTGTTGAGAAATAATACCTACAAAGATTGCACTTGCCAGCTCAGGACTATCCTGAACTATATTAAAACCCGGAGCTTCTAAGAACTTTTTATCTTGATCGGGTTGTTTTTCTAAAAGTGCTTCTAAGGTTATCCTTTGATAGCCGACAAGCCCCTCCCAAGAACGAAAAAAATTGTGCACTACCTTAAGATATGGAAGGTTTTCTAAGAACTTGTCACCTCGCCATTCTCCAATAGCTATACAACTCTTTATAACAATTCTTTCTTCGAGTGATAATGAACCTAAAATCCTGTCAGGATAAAATTTTTTTACTAAACTTAAACTGCTTAAAACCATATCCTTATCTTCTAAAAACTGCGCCTCTTTAAGGGAGGCTTCCAGATCGATAAGCGCTTTTAATCTTTTCTTTAATTGAGTGCTTTTATGTTTATCCATAAGGGAATTCTTTTGACTATAAATGTGTAAGCCTAATAAAAGTGCAAGTACCGTATAAACTATACCTACAAAAGACAATGCATGAAGTATTCGTAAAAAAATACTTAAATGCAGTAAAAATTAGCAAACCTAGTCTCAACCTGTAAAGGAGAAAAAAAATGGCAGAAAAAGGATCCGCACTTAAAAAACCTGTTACAATAAGCGCCGAGCTTACAAAGATCATTGGGCCTGGCCCTATGCCCCGTACAGAAGTTACTAAAAAATTATGGGCTTATATTAAAACACATAAAAGACAAGATCCTAATAATATGAGAGATATTATTCCTGATGATACTTTAGCTCCTGTCCTTGGTAAAAAAACTATTAATATGTTTGCTATGACTAAGGTTGTTTCTAAACATATTGGCAGTTAATTAGATTAAAATGTTAACATGGGAGGCAATCTTTTTGGTTATCTCCTATGATTATAACTACTTTAATAATAATATCTTTACTAGGACTATGGTCCTGTTTTCTTGAACCTTCTTGGTTAGAGACTACTCGTATTTCCGTCTTTCTATCACACTTGCCCAAGCCTTTCGAAGGCTTTACATGCCTACATATTTCTGATTTTCATTTTAAGAATAAACCCTCTTTTATCTTGCGCCGTGCTCTTAAACAAGCACATAAGCTTAAACCTGATTGCATCCTTTTTACAGGTGACTTTCTTTGCTATTCGCAAGCAGATCATCCTGAAGAACTCAAGCAATTTTTATCCGAATTTAAAGCTCCTTATGGTTGTTTCGCTGTTTTAGGTAACCATGACTATACTTCCTATATTTCCTTAAATTCTTCTGGCCAAAGTGTTGTTTTAGATAAAGGTCTTTCCCTTTTAAGTCGATTTAAGCAGCAGCTAACCCCTACTAATCTTTCTGGAAATATAAATCTCCTGAAAGTCCTCGAAGAAAGCCCCTTCAAGCTTCTTCGTAATGAAACATTCCAAATTACCAAATCGGGTGCTATTCTTAATATCGCAGGTTTGGGGGACCTCTTTGCAGGTGATATCCAGCAGGAAAAAACTTATCAAAACTGGAACTTTGAATCCCCTGGTCTGGTTATGTGTCACAATCCATTAACAGCTAAACTTCTGGAGGGATCCCCTGGCGAGCTGATACTCTCAGGGCATACGCACGGTAGCCAGCTTAATATACCTTTTATCCGAGATTTTCTTCTCCAAGATAAAAGACTACGCCGCGGGCTTATTCCTATTGGAAGTAAAAAAATATTTATCAGCAGGGGCGTCGGATCACATATCCATTTCCGTTTTTTTTCTCGCCCTGAAATAACCCTTATTACTCTATATGGAAAGTTATAATTATAAAATCCTTATAGCCTATGATGGGACAGACTTTCACGGATGGCAACAACAAGATAATAGCGAATCCATCCAAGCTATTATCAAAAAAGCTATTGAAATCCATGTCAACGAACCTATAAGACTTATCGGTTCTGGACGTACAGATCAGGGCGTTCATGCCCTTGGCCAAGTAGCGCACTTCCAAGTCTCAAAAGAGCTTTGTTCCAGTCGCTTTCTCTATAGCCTAAATGGCTTGCTACCACGCTCCATTCGTATACTCGACCTCGAAGAGATGCCGGCCACTTTCCATGCGCAGCACAGCGCGAGCTCAAAAGAATATCATTACCATATTATCTTAGAGCCTTTTATCCAACCAACAAGACGCCTCTATGCCTGGCGCCCTAACCCTCCTCTGGACGTAGCCCTTCTCTCTTTAGCTGCATCTGATTTTATTGGGACCCATGATTTCACCTCTTTTGCTAACAAAGGCAGTTCTTCAGTTGATGCTACTCGTACTCTCCTGCGCCTAGATGTTCTGGAAGAAGAGGGTGGATTACGCCTTGAATTCGAAGGTACGGGCTTCCTTTATAAGATGGTACGCAATATTACTGGAACACTCATTGCTATCGCCCAAAAACGCCTGCCCTATAACAGTGTCCCTTTACTTCTTAGAGCGCTAGATCGTCGTGTGGCTCCTGAAGGGGCCCCACCCCACGGGTTGTTTCTGGTAAAAGTCAATTATAAGTAATAACTGACTATGTTAACCTGAGTTTTGTGTTTTTCTCCAGGGAGACCTCCCTATTATGGGGCTTTATCTCAGAAAATTCTCTGAAGGTCCAAGTACGGCGATCTTGTTCATGTAGGCTCCTTAGCTTGTCGTTAAATATAATTAAGTCCTGCATTCCGCCCTAGGCTACCTTCAAAATGGCAGTTTTGAAAGTAGCCTGTTGAAAGCAGATTGAAAGCTGCTTTCTCGTACTTCGAAGTTAAAAAATATTTGATTAAAATGACGGGTTATTCCAATAGTGATCTATGCATCGATTATTCTCGTTACTTATACGATTCCAAATTTTATGCCTCTTTTTCATTATATTTCTTTTTTATTTAACTCATCTTATTCATAAAAAAATACAAATCAACTCCTTAAATAATTTCTATAAGGAAGAGGCGGCCTCTGCTAAATTAATCTTTAATAAAAGATCGGTAAAGGCTACTAACCTTCTTACAGAGAGCTATGGTGATCCAATACGCGTTTTAGTAATAGAAGGCGGGGGACTAAGGGGTTTGTTTGCCCTTAAAGCGCTCCAATATTTAGAAGAGAAGACAGGAAAGCCCATATCCAAACTGTTTGATGTTATGGGAGGATCATCTATAGGAGGGCTTATCTGCAGTGCCCTGTCAGTTCCCGGGGTAGATGGGGCTAAATACAAAGCTAGTGATCTCAATGCTCTGATACTGGATTCATCCAATGTCCTGAATAATAACAGAATGAATAAGATCTTTTCCTTAAAAGGTCTCCTCTCTCCAAGGATCTTAAACATAGACTATATAAAAAACTTACAACTAGTCTATGGGGATACTCTTTTATCAGACTCAATAAATCATTTGATTCTGGCCGGTTTTAATATGGATAATATGGAAACTACGCTATTTCATAGTAGAGGACCTCTGCTACTAACTACTAACCCTCTACTCTATCAACTAATAGGTGGAACAACATCTCCATTTGGATTTATGCCTCCCAATAAGATCCTTTTAAATTCTTCTGAAGAACCGGCACATATTTGCGATGCAGCCATGTTTCTTAATAATCCTACACTAAGCATCATCCTTGATCTCAAAAAAATGTACCCTGAAAAGAAAATTCTGCTCGTTTATATTAGCTTTCGCGCCTTCCGTAAAGTCCCACTTATAAAGCCTCCTTTTTTTTCAGGATACATAGATTTTGCCAGGTGGTTTATTCCGATCTATATAGACGAATATGCAATTGCAATAACAAGCTATGTTCAACATCTAGCTAAATATAAAGAATTTGGCATAACTGATTTTTATGAAATAGGTCGTAATTCCTTACCACGACAATCGCTTAAGACTAGAAGTCCTCTCCTCTTCACCCCAACAAATATCGCTTCCTATGAATCAGCATCGAATACGCTACTCGAAGGCGATCTATCTCTATTAGATCAAATTATCAAGAAGCTCCAAGAGCCTTATCAACCCTCATCGATGTGAAGGCATGGACGAGGCCCATGGCATAAAGTGCAGCGACTGTGTTGGTCTCAAAGGGTGATTAGCATCCGTTGGAATTTGAATTGAGCCTATGCACTTCGGGGTCTTTGCAAGGCTTCTTGTCATCCATAGTTATATTATTTCAGGAATTGTATAATTTTAAGAGGAAATTAGGATCCAACGAATCCTATTTTCCTGTGTTAATTCGGTAAATCTCAGCCAACTGATCTGCTCCCGATATACAGCATCTTAGGTCAATAAGTCGACCAGTAGCTATGTTATATACCCATCCATGAACTGTAATAGGTTGTCCTCGCTTCCAGGCACTTTGAACGATCGTAGTGTGGCAGATGTTCAAAACTTGCTGTTCTACATTGAGTTCTACAAGACGATCATAGCGCTTCTGGATATCTGAAATAGCTTCAAGCTCTGCTGCAAAGCGTGTATACACATCACGTATATTACGCAGCCAGTTATCAACTAGCCCAAGCTGATGATCTTCCATAGCAGCTTTAACGCCCCCACAGCCATAATGACCACAAACAATCACATGCTGAATTTTAAGAAGATCTACAGCATATTCCAAGACTGAAAGGCAGTTGAAATCTGTATGAGGAAAAAGATTTGCCACATTACGATGTACAAAAAGCTCCCCTGCTTCGAGACCAACTATCTCATTAGCTGGAACGCGAGCATCTGAACATCCGACCCACATGTAATGAGGGTCTTGGGCTTGTGCCATCGAATGGAAATAATTACTATCCTTACGGGTTTTACTCAAGATCCAATCTTCATTTTTCTGAAAGAGAATATTTAATTTTTTCATGAAATTACATTACAATAAGCTCTCTATCTTGTCGAAGGAGAAATAATGCTTAACACCTAAACCTTCGTACTTATTGGGTGATATCAAAACAGCATCGGCAGCAGATTGTTGTAAAGCCTGGATTCCACGAGGCGTATCTTCAAATCCAATAGCCCTTTCACCGGGTAGACAGTGTCTTTTTAGAGCTAATTGGTAGCAATCACCCGCTGGTTTAGGATTTATATACTGCTCCCTCGTAATCCAATAAGGAATAGTCTTTAATAAAGGATTGAAGGAAATAATTAAATCCGTTTGCGTCTTCACAGAATTAGTGACCACAACTCGTTTAATATTTTGCTTTTCGAGCATCGTTAAAAAAGCTTCAACCCCTGGCATTAAAAAAACCCCTTCGGAAACAAGCATCTGCTGATAGAGGGCCTGTTTTTCTTTATACAAAACACTCCAATTCGGTTCTAGCTCTTGTAAAGAGGGTAAAGTACTGTATATATTCTCTTTTAAACCTACAGCATTAAAATGCGCAATATTTGTAAAATCCTGAAAGCTCCATACCAACTCAAATCCTCTATTCTTACACATCAAAAGATAGGCCTTATAGTGCATATGCTCTGTATCGACAAGTAATCCATCAAAATCGAATAAAAAGAGTTGATAGTTTTTGATCCATTCCATAACATTTCCCCTGTTACAAGTATCAGTTCGTTTTGATCCTATATTATTTGGATAGGAGATATAAATCCGAACTGATCTAATTGATAGCATTGATTATATCCTAACTGATTGAAAAAGAGAAATACATGAAAGAATTCGTCGAATATATTGTTAAAAACCTTGTAGACAATCCTCAAGATATTAATGTAGGCAGCTTTGAAGGCGAACGCGGTATGATTATTGAAATCCGTGTTCCTAAAAAAGATATTGGCAAGGTTGTAGGGCGCCAAGGTAACACAATTAAAGCTTTAAGAACTATTGTCACTGCAATTTCAGCACGCCTTGGTAAACATGTAAGACTTGAGCTTATTGAGCCTGATGTTATTACAAAAAATCCACCTGCAGAAGTTTCTCAAGAATCATTAAGTGAATAGAGCATATGGCCGAATTACCTCGATAAAAAGGAATTTTCAAGGATTTACCCAGCCCCAAAGGGGCTATTTATTAACAATATTTTTTATTGTCTCCCCAGTCCAACGCACCTGGACCTAAATATCTTTTACTTTTCGGACCCATAGTATACCACCCTGTTCTCATCGCATTTACAGCAACCCCCGCCGTGTCAGCGCTGATACTAAGAGCCACCCATCCCTCATTTTTTCCAATCTCGCAAACTCCCTATTGAGATAACCTTTCCTAATTTTTTATCTATAAAATCATCTCCTTTTACTTTGAGAGGTTCTCCTTTTTGAAGCAATTCACGACCGTTATTCTTATAGTTAGCAATATTTTCCTTTTTGTTGCCATCTACAGAAATTGTGGCTTGGTTTCTCCGATGACAACCTTTAACACAGTTGTTTAAATATTCAAATTGAGCATTGCGATCGACGTTTGAACTAGCCTCTAGGGTTTTCTTATTAGCCTGAAGACTATATCCTAGTTCGTGCAGTCCACTGGATACTGTTCTGTAATAAATTTTAAAGCCATTTTTAGAAAGCGCATCTTATAGGCTAATGCATTCCATATATCCACTCTGCTTTATATTAGATTCTTGGATAACCCGCTTTTGCTTATTCCTCACTTTAAAAAACTCACCACTTTCTAATTGACACCATAAAGAAAGAGCTTGTATAGTTTTATTTTCTGGTGGCATAGCCAAGTGGTAAGGCCGTGGCCTGCAAAGCCTCTACCCCCAGTTCGACTCTGGGTGCCGCCTATTTTTCTTTATAAATCTTATAATGCTCTATATAATCTCAACACCTATCGGCCATCTTAAGGACATCTCTTTAAGGGCCTTAGAAACCTTACAGAAAGTAGACTACATCCTAGCAGAGGACACCCGTCATTCCCGAGTTTTACTAAACCACTACCAGATCAAAAAAAGTCTTATAAGCTACCATAAATTCAACGAGGCTAGCCGTCTAGAAAAAATCGTAAGTGACCTTAAGGAGGGTAAGGAGATCGCCCTCATTAGTGATGCAGGCTCACCTTTAATTGCAGATCCAGGCCTTAGATTAACTGCTCGCCTTCATAAAGACATGATTCCCTATACAGTTATTCCAGGAGCCTGCAGTCCTATTTGCGCCCTTCAACTCTCTGGATTTAATCAGGACCGCTTTCAGTTTTTAGGTTTTGCACCCAAAAAGAAGGGGTCTTTAGAAAAGTTTTTAGAAGAAATAGATCTATACCCAGGAGTCTCTCTTTTTTTTGAAACAAGCGAGCGCATTAGATCCACCCTTTCTTTGATGAGCCATCTACTGCCTTCCAATTCTATAGCCTTAGTGCGCGAAATCACTAAGATGCATGAGGAGGTCATTCGTGGCCTAGCAAAAGATCTTATCCAAACTCTTCTCCATCCACGTGGAGAGTTTGTGGTAGTTATAGATCAATTCCAACAAAAAGAAAGTGCCTCTTTAGAAGATGTGCAAGCTCTACAAGAAAAAGGGCTCAGCCGTCGTGACGCAGTTATTGAGCTCGCAAAAAGAACCGGTACATCGCGAAGTAAGTTGTATAAATTAGCAAACAAATCGGACGTCTGCTAAAAATACTTGTTTTTTTGAACCCTTTTTGGCAACATATCATCTTAATTTACTTCAGGAGACATTCACATGGCAAACCAAGCTAAAGAAATCATATTCGAGGAAGAAGCTCGTAAAAAGCTCCTCACAGGTATTATTAAAATTACTGATGCAATCGTCTGCACTCTAGGGCCTAAAGGTCGTAATGTCGGCCTGGAAAAAAGCTGGGGTTCTCCCCTCATCATTAATGATGGTAACACTATCGTAAAAGATATTGAATTTACTGATCAGTATGAAAATATGGGTGCTTCTATGGTTAAAGAAGTAGCCGCTAAATTAAAAGAAAAATGTGGTGATGGGACAACGACAACATGCCTATTACTGCGTACAATGGCCGAAGAGGGCGTGAAGTATGTTTCTGCTGGAGCAAGTCCTATTTGCCTGAAAAGAGGCATGGATAAGGCTCTGGAAGCTATTCTAAAAACGTTAGAAGAAAATTCAATTGCTATAAAAAGTGATAAAGAGATTATTTCTATTGCAACAGTTTCTGCTTCTGGCAACCATGAAATTGGACAGATCATTGCCGAGGCACTCAAAAAAGTAGGTAAAAATGGTGTTGTTACCATTGAAGAGGGCAAAACTACTGAAACAGAAATTCATTTAGTAGAAGGCATGCGCTTTGACCGTGGTTATGCAAGTCCTTATTTTTGCACAGATACAGACAAAATGCTTGCGGAAATGCAGGAGCCTCTAGTTCTTGTTGTCGATAAAAAAATCACCTCTATTCAAGAACTTATCCCGATCCTACAAACAGTTGCAGCACTTGGCAAACACCTTCTTATTATTGCAGATGACTTTGAAAATGAAGTTCTCTCTACACTTGTTATTAACCGCCTTAGAGGTTCCCTTAAAGTAACAGCTGTGAAGGCTCCGGGTTTTGGTGATCGTAAAAAAGCCATGCTAGAAGATATTTCGATCTTAACTGGCGCAACGCTTATTACAGAAGAAAGGGGTTTTAGCTTGAAAGATACAACTGTTCAGGATCTAGGATCTGCTGAAAAAATCCTTGTTACTAAAGAGAATACAACCATCATCCATGGTAACGGCAAAAAAACCGCTATTGATGAACGCATAAAGCAGATTCTTACAGAAGAAAATAATGCCTCTAGCTCTTACGATAAAGAAAAAGCTGCTGAGCGCCGAGCAAAACTCAGCGGAGGAGTTGCTGTGATAAAAGTAGGCTCTCCTACTGAGTCTGAAATGAAACAGAAGAAACAGATTTTTGAAGATAGCCTTAATTCCACAAAAGCTGCCCTCGATGAGGGTATTGTTGCAGGGGGAGGCACAGCACTTCTACGTGCTAGTCAGAAAATTCTTAAAAAAATTAAGCTTACAGGCGATGAAGCACTTGGTCTTGCAATTGTTGCTAAAGCCTGCGAATACCCTGTTCGCCAGATTTCTATTAATAGCGGCCTGGAAGCTGCTGTTATCCTCCAACAAGTTAAAGAGGCTTCGGATAACATAGGCTTTAATGCTCTTTCGGATAAAATAGAAGATCTGATCCATGCAGGTGTTATCGATGCAACGAAAGTAGTTAAAAGTTGTATTATGCATGCTGTCTCCATTGCAGGTATTGTACTAATTTCTGAAGCCCTTATTGGTGATGCACCTGAAGATATTCTTGTATAATACCTTGGTTTTATCTATATCCTTAAAAAGAACTTAAAGGTAAAGAATGGATACAAGTGTAGAATCAGCTGTTAAGAGTTGGCTAGAAGGTCCGTATGATCAGGCTACTAAAGATGAAATCCTTCACCTCCAAAAAGAGCATCCCGATCAATTAGTGGATGCTTTTTATAAAAGGCTCTCTTTTGGTACTGGAGGCTTGCGTGGCCTTATGGGAGTTGGAACTAACCGTCTGAATATCTACACGATACGTGCTGCTGGACAAGGTCTTGCTACCTATATACTAAAAATAAATATTGAAAATCCCTCTATTATTATAGGTTATGATAGCCGCCATAATTCTCGTCTTTTTGCCGAAGAAACGGCAAAAGTAATGGCTGCAAATGGTATAAAAACCTATCTATACGCATCCCTAAGACCTGTTCCTATGGTTTCTTTTGGCTGCCGCTATAAAAAGACATCTGCTGGCGTAATGATTACAGCCTCCCATAATCCAGCCATCTATAATGGCTATAAAGTATATTGGAATGATGGTGGACAGGTTGTTTATCCTCATGATGAGGGTATTATCCATGAAGTTAGTCTTATTCAGTTGCCGACTCAAGTAAAACAAACCAGTTCACTGAACTCTCCCCTTATTGAAGAGATTCATGAAGAAATCGATAAAGCCTACCTTGAAACTATTAGCTCCCTTGCCCTTTGGCCTGAAGTAAACCATAAAGAAGGACATCAACTTAAAATTGTCTATACAAGTCTTTATGGAACAGGTATTACGATGGTTCCTAAGGCTCTTGTTAGTTGGGGATTTTCTAATCTCCACTTCGTTCAAGAACAGATCGTCCCCAATGGGGATTTCCCTACAACACCCCACCCTAATCCCGAAGAAAAAGCCGCACTAGCCCTAGGCATCGAAAAATTAAAGCTCCTTAATGCAGATATTTTAATTGGTACCGACCCCGATTGTGATCGCATGGGCATTGTTGCTAAAGACATAGGCGAGCCTGTTATTTTTAATGGTAATGAGATCGTCTGTTTATGCCTCAATCATATTCTAGAGGGTCTCACGAAGCAAGGCCGGCTCTCTCCTAAAGCTGCTTTTATTAAAACAATTGTTACAAGCGAGCTCTTCACCGCTATCGCAAATTCCTACAAAAGACCTTGTTTCAATGTTCTTACAGGTTTTAAGTACATCGGTCAGCTTATGACAGAATGGGAAAATAATAACCATCCTTATGAGTATATCTATGGGGGGGAAGAATCCTACGGGAGTCTCTTCGGAACCCATGCGCGTGATAAAGATGCAATTATAGCTTCTACTCTGATTGCAGAGGTGGCTCTCCAAGCTAAACTACAGAATATTACCCTACAAAAAAAGCTCTATAGCATCTACCAAAAAGAGGGTGTCTTTCGTGAAAGACTCGATTCACTTGTGTATGAAGGGAAAAAAGGTGCCGATCAAATCATAGTTTTTATGGAAAAACTACGCACAAATCCACCTACTTCCTTTAATCAAACAACCGTTATTAAAATAGATGATTATCAAAAAAGGGTCTCTCTTGATACTCAAACTAAAAAAGAGATCCCTATACTCCTACCTATCTCTAACGTCTTGGTCTTCTGGCTTGCTGATAACAGCCGACTTGTTATCCGTCCCTCTGGAACCGAACCAAAAATCAAGCTGTATGCCGAAGTCAGAGAAAAAGGTGATGTTGAAATATCCATTCTAAAGGCAGATAAGCGATTAAATGCTTATATAGAATCTCTTAAAGCCCTCTTGCAATAGATTTATTCCCCCTTAGTGACTTAGAATGAAAGAGCCTTATTAATGCCTCTTAGGGGATATTTAATACGAGAATGCCCATAAGCACAAATCGTTTTAATAAGTGTCTTTTTAACAATTTGTAACTCTTCAAAGGTTAACTGACACTCATCAAACTGACCATCTTCTGCTTTTTCGGAGACTATTCTTTCCACTAAATTAGATACCGTCTCTTCACTAAACTCATCAAGACAGCGAGAGGCTGCTTCTAAAGAATCTGCAATCATAATAATGGCCGATTCTTTTGTGCGGGGCTTAGGCCCAAAATAACGAAATTCTTTTTCATTTACAAGACTACCATCCCCGCCCATTAATTCGATCTGTTTATGATAAAAGTAATAGACGAGGGAGGCCCCATGATGCTCGCGAATAATTTCCACAAATGATTCTGGGAGACCCTCCTTACGGGCCATGTTAACGCCTTCCGTGATATGAGAAATAATAACTTGTGCCGACTCTAAAGGTGTAAGGAGTTGATGCATACTGAGGCCTGATTGCTGATTCTCTGTAAAATATTGAGGCGCTATTAACTTGCCTATATCATGATATTGTGTTGAGACTCGGCAGAAGAGTCCATTAGCCCCCACAGCAATGGCTGCAGCCTCACTTAAATTACCTACCACAATAGAATGCTGATAAGTTCCAGGGGCCTCAACCATTAGACGCTTTAAGAGTGGGTTCGATGGGTCCATAAATTCCATGAGACTAACATCTGTCATTACGCGGAAAAGAGTCTCAAAAAGAGGCATTAGACCAATAATTAGAACAGCGCTCAGTAGCATAAAACCAAGTGTTGCTATACCATCATACATAAGCTCCTGAAGAGACGCCTGATCTTTAAAAAGATCAAGACCTATTACTATAGGTAGCGCAACAAAAAAAGCCTTAGCCAACACATTTAAGACTTGTTTACGTTTATGCAACCCCTGCATAGCTATAACACAAATAATAGCTGGTAGAACGTTAGCTATAAAGAATCCATTACGATCCATAGCACTGCCGAGACTTAAAACAATAGCTATTGACACGGAAGAAAAAAGCGCTACACGTGCATTGACTAGGCTCCCAAGCAGTACAGAAGCAAAGGGAACAATAATCGGATAATGTACATGTTCAAGTATGTTACTTGTATTGCGTAATAATAAGTACTCAATACCTTTATAAAAACTAAGTGTAAGGACTAGAATAATAGTGAGTAAAAGCATCTTTTTTGCTGAATAAAACACATCGGGGTGTAGATGACATAAGTAAATACACCAGGTAAAACATAAAATAGCTGAAAGGATAGCTATTCCTGAAAATACCCGAATTTTCCAAGGATTATGATAGAGCCTCATCTTTTTTTTCATAGCTACAAGCATGGCAATATTACGTGTTGTGGCTAGCTGGCCCTCATCAATAATACGTTCACCTGCTTGTACATACGAATATTGATTAGGAATGCTATCTTGGGCCATTTTTTGAAGCATTTGCCCTAAAAGGTTATCCTCTTTAAGCTTCCAATTTTTTTGCTTATAGTAATCCACTACAAACGCAAGAGTCTCTTTATCATAGATCTGTCCGGCGAAAGTAATATTTACCAGATTATTCCATATGTCACTCGGTATGCTGATCTCATTTTCTAAAGAAGAATGGGGCTTAAAGAATTGGAAAAGGAATTTCTTTAGGAAAGAGCTATGCTGAAGGTTTCCAATGAATGCAAGGGTTGCTAAATCCGTGTATCGACTAGCAAAAAGGGCTCTTTGAACATTATCAACTGCACTATAAATATCTTGGAAATTATAACCTTGTGCAGAAGCACGCCAGAAAGGATTGAAAACAAGATAACTATCAAGATCTATCTCCCTTTCAAATAACTGTTTCTCATCAATTTTATAGATCGGCCCTAGGGACTTTATGGCTTCTTGCCTTTTAAGAAAGTTCTTTTCTTCATCAATAAATGAGAAATCGATCTGAGCCACGATATATTTAGAAGCCGGAGTGCCGACTTTTAGAATATCTATTCGGGTCTCTTTCATTTGTAGAAAAATAAATATAGAAACACCCAAAAGCAGCAGGATAAGCCATCTAAGGACAACTCTGGTTTGAGTAGAAAAAGGCTTTTCCTCTAAATCATCCATATGATCTAGATTATGAGACTCTAACTCGTTTTCCTTCATAATAGCTTTAATATAACACACAGAGCGAGATAAATCAAATTTTTCATTTTCTAAGCCCTACCTTCTCTTGCAAACTTAAAAGAAAAAGTGCCATACTCTCCTTAGTATGAAAACTTATCAAGCCATCGCCCGCGCTTTTCGTCCTCAGAGATTTTCTCAAGTGATTGGTCAGGAGCATGTTGTGAGCACTCTGCTTAATGCTATTGCCCTAAACCGTGTATCCCATGCTTATCTTTTTTCAGGGGGCAGAGGAAGCGGCAAAACCACTTTAGGTAGACTTTTTGCCAAAGCACTTAACTGCTCCAATCGCTCAACGGACTTTGAACCTTGTAATCTCTGTCCCTCTTGTAAAGAGATTACTACGGGAATTTCACTTGATCTTATAGAAATTGACGGAGCCTCTTCCCGTGGTATTGATGATATCCGCCAAATTAATGAGACTATTGGTTATATTCCAACTCATGGCTCTTACAAAATTTATCTGATTGACGAAGTTCATATGCTTACGAAAGAGGCTTTTAATGCTCTTTTAAAGACCCTCGAAGAACCTCCACCAAAAGCCAAGTTTTTCTTTGCAACAACTGAGCCTCATAAAATTCCAGATACTATTAAAAGTCGCTGCCAACATTTTCCCCTTAAGCGGATCAGCGAGCAAAATATTATTAAAAAACTTAAAATTGTTGCTAAGGAACTGGGCAACTCTGTGGAAGAGGCTGTTTTTGATCTTATCGCTCAGCGAGCAGAAGGAAGCCTTCGGGATGCTGAGGGTCTTCTAGATCAACTCCTCTCTTCCTCCGAAGAGATATTAACCTCTGAAAAAGCAGCTCTTTTTTTGGGTATTGCGCCAGGAAGCATCTTTGATGCTCTTGATAAAGCTTTTGCAGGAGACAGCCTCGTATTTGCTTTTGAGGCTGTTCAGAACATTACTGAATCGGGTTGTGATCTAACAGCTGTTTTTGAACAACTCCTGCAACATTTTCGCAAAACTCTGCAAAAAATCTTATCAAAAGAAAAATCCCCCTATACTGACTGCCATGCTCTAATTATTTTAGAATATCTTTTAAAGATACAAGGTGAGCTTAAGAACACGATTAGCCTCCCTTTAAAGTTAGAAGCCGCCCTTCTCTTTATCATTAGACTCCATAAAAAATTGACCTTAGAGCAGATTGTGGAAAGGCTGGAGCTCCTTGAAGAAAAGCTTTTAAAAGCACCCGCCTACATTATCACTCCTGAGCAGCTCCTCCAACAGCCGCCCCCCACACAATTGGAGTCAGAATCCAAAATAGAGGCCCTGATTGAGATGAAACAAGGAGCCAGCCCAGTTGATGCCCTCCTGCCCAAAAAAACTGTGAATTCTAAACTTAAAGACCCTTTGGTTATCTCTCAAAAAGCTAGTATAGATCTAGCGAAAAAAGCCCCCCTCCTACTGCCGAAAACTTATGAGAAGCATCGTATAGAAACCCTTTTACAATTTGCCGCCATCGAACTCGAAGGCACCATTAAACGCCATTAATTAAGAGACTTATGGGAACAGGATATTCAAAACAAAAGAAACAGGCTAAATTGATGCAGCAACAATTTGCGCATCTTCAAGAAGAGCTTAAAAGTAAATCTTTTACAGCAACCTCAAGCGGTGACCTCGTGAGTGTTACTCTTAACGGTGATGGGGATCTTTTAAAAATTGTTATTAACCCCTCATGTGTAGATAAAGAAGATATAGAGGGTCTACAGGATCTTATTATACAGGCACATCAAGCTGCTGGTGAAAAAATAAAAAAAGAAGCTGTCCCTGATTTAGGGGCTCTTTCAGGTGGATTACCCCCTGGATACAGCTTTTAATTAAATCTGAAGAACCCGATCTTTTACTTTGGAATAACCTTTTAAAAGAAACCATGCCTGGATACAACAAGCAAAAGTATCCTTATTTTATGAAAATAGGACTATTACACTAGGCATATAGCCTCACTATAAAGCGCTAGAGGCTCCGGGCTCATGTCCAGATGGGCACTCTCTTACCTTGGATAGACGCATCCTCGCATTGAGAATGGATCTATCTTTGGTAATAAGGGTCTCCATTTTACAGTCTAAGGATTTTGATTTTATAACTTTAAGTTGAGGGTATGGATTTTGAAAGGGCTCTAAAGAATGCACTGAAAAAATCTAAACTCTAGCTCTTAATTACATACGGATATATTTTCTAAGCTCGAAAATCCAATCTTTTCATGGCTGGTTTGCTTAGAATATTTATTTATCATAACTGGCTAATTTATAAGGCCTTTTGGGCTAACTCTCTAGCCTCTACTAGGGTAATCTGGCTAATAGCTTCTTTTACCGTGTGGAGAAATCGTGGATGAATCGAAATCTCCTTGATGCCAAGGCCGAGTAAGTAGGGGAGATAACGCACATCTGAGGCCATCTCTCCACACACAGAAAGAGGGCATTTTTTTAATGCCGCTATCTTAGAGACGTGATCTATAAGCATTAATACTGCAGGGTGGAGTGGATTGTAGAGATGACTTAAAAGAGAATTACCCCTGTCAACTGCCATCGTATACTGTATAAGGTCATTTGTCCCTATAGAAAGAAAGTTACAGTGCCCAATGATCTTATCAACAATCAGTGCAGCTGATGGGACTTCAATCATACAGCCGATCGGAACTTTTTCATCAAAGGCTACATGGCTATCGCGTAGCTCCTGCTTCACATCATCCAGAACAGAAATAACCTCTAAAAGTTCATCAAGTGCACAAATCATCGGGAAAAGGATATGGATAAATCCAAAATATGATGCTCGTAAAATAGCGCGAAGCTGGGCCCGAAGAAGATGTTTTTCTCTCAGTAAAAGCCTTGTTGCTCTACAACCAAGAAAGGGGTTGTCCTCGGTTGTATTATGATGAACATTCTTATCGCCTCCAAGGTCAAATGTACGAATTACAACTGGCCTTACCCCCATTTTATCCAGAAGCCCTTTATAAACGATAAACTGCTCTTCCTCACTTGGCATAAGCCGAAGGTCCATAACAATTGACTCTGAACGGAAAAGACCAATACCATCAATTGCATGGTTATAAGGATCTAATTTATCACTATAATCAACATTAGCTTTCACACTGATAGCTACCCCACAGGCTGTAATAGCTACTTCTTTAGCATCTTTTATTTTTTTGCTTTCATAAGCTTTTAATTCTTTTTGACGTGTGTAAAAGGTCTCTCGGTGTTCGGGTGTTGGATTGAGAATAATCACACCCATCTCCCCATCTATAATAACTGTATTCAACATGTCTATAGGTATTTGGCTAACATCAATTCCCACAATATAGGGAAGGCCCTGAGCCCTTGCCATAATAGCAGCATGGCAGGAGGGACCTCCCTTTCGCGAAACATATCCAATAACACCTGCTTTTTTTGTCCAAAAAGTGTCAGAGGTAGAAATCTCGTCCGAAAAGAATACAGCGCAAGTTGGTAATTTATCTATCTTTTTCTTAGTACGATGACTAAGAGCTTTAAGTAAGCGGTTAGCCATGTCCTGAATATCTATAAAACGCGATCTGAAAAAAGGATCTTTTAAAAGCCTGAAACATTCTTTGTAATGTGCAAGCGTTGCTAAAATAGCTGCTTCCGCATTATTTTTCTTATCTGTAATATGTTCTTCAATGGATTTTATCCACTCAGGGTCATGCAGCAAGGCAAGATGGGTGCCGATCAAGGCCAACCCCTCTTGTCCTAAATCGTCTAGGAAATCTCTACGCAATATTTCGAGTTCTTTATGGCTTTTCTGAACAGCTCTTCGATAACGAGCCACTTCATTTGTAATATCCTTACCAACAATTAGATCTGGGGATATCCCCAGTGTAGTTTTTGTAAAAATAAAGGGGGGCCCTATGGCAATACCGGGGCAGATACCTACACCTTTAAGAATAACTTCAGCTGACAAAATTATTCTCCAAAACTACTTTTAAAGCCTTCCACTAAATTCTCCATAACTACTTCTGAATCTTCACCCTCGACTTCAATTGTAATACGACTGTTCTTAGCTGCAGCTAACATTAATATACTCATAATGCTTTTAGGATTAATCTTCTCTTTTCGCAGTGTAAAACTTACCTGGCTTTTACAGTTTTGCAGCATTTTAACAATCATCGTAGCCGGCCTTGTATGAATACCTAATGCATTTACGACCTGAACACAGCGCACGATTTTATTGACTCCAGCCTTCATTACTGACTCCTAGGGACTTTACGTTGTTTCTTAGCCATCGTTTCGATTAATTTACTATTGAACTCTTTAGCCGAATTATATCCCATCATTTTTAAACGATGATTTAAAGCAATTGTTTCTAATAAAAGGACTACATCGCGTCCTGGTTTTACAGGAAGTGTATGAAAAGGAATCTTTAAACCTAGAATATCAAGTACCGGTTCCTCCATACCAACACGATCGTAAAAGTGATTGTCATCCCAAGCCTCTAACTGAACAACGACTTCCACGTTTTTATAATCACGTACACAAACAGCACCATAAAGATTCGCAACATTGACAATACCAATGCCTCGAATTTCCATGTGGTACCTTGTTAATTCCGCCCCTGAACCCTCTAAATAACAGTTTTCGCGATTTCTAATGCGTACTACATCATCCGATACAAGTCGATGACCTCTTTCTATGAGCCCAAGGGCTGCCTCGCTCTTGCCTACAGAAGATGCTCCTTGAATAAGAACCCCTACACCATATATCTCTACTAAAGTACCGTGACAGGTAATACTTGGTGAAAATTCCTCATTAAGAAAAACAGAAAGTTTGTTCATTAATTCCATGGTAGTCATTCTTGTCCGAAAAAGAGGGATATCCATCTCGTTACAAACAGAAATGAGTTCAAGGGTTGGTTTATACTGTCTAGCGACTATAACAGCAGGTGTTGGTAATTGTAGTAGATCTTTAATAAGCTTATGTCTAATGGAAGCGGTGAGATCACGCAGATATTCCATTTCGACCTTACCAAAAACCAAGATTCTCTTACTGGCATGATGTTTTAGATAACCAGTAAGGGCAAGGCCTGGTCTGTGGACCTCAGGTACTTTGATTTTATGTTGAAGACCCTCTTTTCCTGCAATAATCTCAAGGCTAAGAGCTTTGCCATGTTCACGATAAAGATCACTAACCCTATACAAATCAAACCTCTAAAGGTGACTGTAGATAAAATTCAAACCAATTAAGAAAGGAGGGGAAAACAAGGCACTTAAAGCCTTCATTATTATGCATTAGTAAAGATATCGTCTCATGATCTATCAAAGTATTTCCCATTTCTTCCTCCATTAAGCAGTCCGCACAAAAACATTGCCAGGAGTATCGTTCATGCGAATTATAAAAAGGAATGAGTTTTTTTCTATCTATAGGCTCACCCCCATAAAAGAGTATCCGGTCGCTCTTTTTCAAAAATTCCTGTAAGAACTTCCAACCATCCAATAGCTGCTTGATATTATAAATACCGCTGTCCCCATTCTTACCAAACTGTCCGTGAATACGCTGAAAAGCTAAGTAGTCAGCAGGTAGTGGTTCCCCATGAAAAAAACTATGTTCTTCAATAATTACATCTGAAAAAGGCGGGGTTCCTTGATAAAACCCCGCATCATCCTTAAGACTATATACAAGATGTGGATTGAAGGGCTCCCCCTCTTTTTGCTGAATAAGAAAGAGAACAATATCCTCAACTTTCTCAAAAAAAGACTCTACTAAAGGATGCTCTGCTAGCTGCAGATCCCAAAATTGCTCTACAAATTCTATGCGGCTTTCAATATCAATATGGACTAGCTCAAACCAGCCCCTGGGCGTCATTTTAGACTCCTGCTGAACAACTGCCCATGGCATATCTCTATTTACAGTTATTACCTTATAGAAACGACCATGGTCTGTATCGCCCCTCTCTTCCTTAAAGTAATCTCTAACATATTTATTCATAATTTTTAAATAAATGATTGGCCTTTATATTGTCAATTAATGCCATTAAACCTCTTGAAAAGATCCTTCCAATCTGAGAACATATAGTTATGCAACAGAAAGTTCTTATTATTGGTGGCGGCTTTGCTGGAATTAATACTGCACAAAAGCTCAAAAATGCCCCTGTTGATATTACTCTTGTTGATCGTACTAACCATCATCTTTTTCAGCCTTTCCTCTATCAAGTAGCTAGCGCTGCACTTACCTCTTCTGATATTGCAACACCCCTACGTGAAATCTTTAGAAATCAGGAGAATGTCCGCATTATTATGAGCGAGGCTGTGTCTATTGATACTGAAAAACAGATAGTAACCCTAACTCACTGTGATCCTATACCTTATGACTACCTAGTTCTAGCAACAGGTGCTAAACACTCCTATTTTGGTAATGAAATCTGGGAGGAATTCGCCCCAGGTCTTAAAACTCTTGAGGATGCTCAAGCTATCCGTGAGCATATCCTGCGCTCCTTTGAAATCGCTGAACGCAGCCATAACCGTTTTGAAATTCAACATTACTTGAATTTTGTGATGATAGGTGCCGGGCCGACGGGTGTTGAAATGGCCGGTGCTATTGCGGAGATTGCTTATAAAACAATGCTCAAAGATTTTACACAGATCGATGTAAAAAAAAGTTGTATCTATCTAATAGAAGCAGCTAGCGATGTTCTGCCTACCTTTAAACCTCTACTACGTCAAAGAGCGCGTGAGGACTTGGAAAAATTAGGTGTTATTGTTCTTACGGGTCATAAGGTTATAGATATCAATTCTGATGGCGTTCTTACTGATAATCTATTTATTCCAACCAAAAACGCTATTTGGTGCGCAGGAACTGAGGCAGGACCTCTCTTAAAAACATTAAATGTTCCTTTAGACCGCCAAGGGCGTATCTTTGCAGAAGAAGACCTTACAGTTCCTGGATTTCCTAATATCTTTGTTATCGGTGATGCTGCTGCTATCAAAGATAATAAAGGGAGAATAATTCCAGGTGTTGCACCTGCTGCTATCCAAGAAGGGCTCTATGTTGGTAAGATCATTGCAGGAGGCAAAAGAAAGCCTTTTAAATACTTTGATAAGGGTTCAATGGCCACCATCGGTCTCTATAAGGCAGTAGCCTCTGTAGGAGTGCTTAATTTTACAGGGCACTTAGCTTGGATTGCCTGGTGTTTTATTCATATTGCCTATCTAGTTACATTTAGAAGCCGTTTTCTTGTTATAGTGCAATGGCTATTTTGGCTCATCAGTGGCAAGCGAGGCTCACGTATTATTACAGGCTCGCTCAAAGAAGATGTTACACTACATCCGTAAGTTGCTGGAAAGATGCTCCTTTTTTTCTATATGGTCTAGGACTTCTTTGCGGCTTTGGCTTTTGTCTATCACAAAAGATCTTTACACTGCTGCCCATCCTTTTTATCGCTTTTGCTGTCGATAAAAAACATCTTCTTTTCTTTTTAATAGTTACCTTTACAGCTTATTTTTTTTGTCCGAAAACCTCTTTTTCTTTACAAATTCCCGTTGAAGCTTTTGACAGACACCTCGAGCATAGGCTAGGCAGGAGTCATGCTGCAGACTTTCTTATCGGTATCTTCACTGGTAATTTTGATAATACATATCTTAAAAAACTTCTTGGTGATGTAGGGCTACAGCATGTTCTTGCTATCTCTGGTTTTCATTTTTCACTTATCGCCAGTTTACTGGGTATTATTATCCGCCGTGTGCTGCCTCACAAAATATCACTTGTTGTTCTAATGTTACTACTTTTACTTTATATGTTATATGTAGGCACAGCGCCCTCCCTCATTCGAGCACTTATTAGTATTGAGATTATATTCTTAGGCCAATTTCTCTCGAGAAGCTCTAACAGTATTAACCGACTAGGGCTCTCTCTTATTGTGATCCTTTTAATGGATCCTCAGAATGCTTTAAGACTGGGTTTCCAACTCAGCTTCCTAGCTACACTTGGTATTCTTCTATTCTATAAACCCTTTGAGAAACTTCTTTCTTATACTCTTGTTCGTTCTTATCTGCTCAAAGAGGCTTTGCAGCTTAGACGCTCACATCAGATCATCTATATTTTTGCTAATTTTTTAAAGAAGTCTTTAGCCCTTGGATTATCTGTTAATATATTCCTATATCCAGTTCTCATTACCTATTTCAATCAATTTCCACTCCTATGTCTTATCTATAATCTTTTCTTTCCCTTTCTTGTGACTTTCTCCATGGCTCTTCTTCTTATAGCTCTGCTCTTAGACCCTTTTTATATAGGTATTCTTCTACACAAATTCAACCTTCTATATACTGATATTCTCCTCAAAACTGTCACAGGATTACCTGTGGGTATTAAAATAAATATATATGGATATATATCTCCCACATTCTGTGCATTAATTATATGCAGTATCTTTCTTCTTGGACTTTCCCTCCAAAAGCGCCCTTCCCAATTTAACTTATAAAAACCTATAACTCTTTATTGCCCAACCAACTATCCTCATGCTATCTGCTCATAGCGTATTGAGAAAACCACATAATAATGATTCCCCGGCGAATCAGGCCTTTGTTATAGCATGAGCAGTTATGGATACAGTATTTTTTTAAGATTAAAAATTTATAGAATTACAAGCTCTTGAACAAGTAGATCTTATCTACAGCTATTTTTTAGTCTCATACAACCTCTGAGGGATGATTTATGCAAAAAAGCCTAGGCTATACAAAAACTCATCCGGGTTTACCTATACTCTTATCCATTTTTAGATATAAAGATGCTCTTCTATCTGCTCTTTTAACGAGTCAATCCAAAGAGGGTGCTGATTCATACATGGGATAAGAGGACCTTTATAGAGTGGACGATATTCCATTCCTAGCTCATAGGTTGTTTCAACACAATCAGCAACAAAGGACGGGGAGATGACCCCAACAGTTCCTTTAAGTGTAGGAAGGACGCTACTTGTATAGGGCTCAAGCCAGGGCTCCTTGCCAAGCCTTGATTGAAATGAGACATGATAAGAACGCCCAATTTTTTTACCAAGTGCCGCAGCTGTTTGATAGCAGGCCTCTTTATAGCCCGTGCGATCTTGCTTTACAGGAAGCCCATGAAAGCTCATAAGTAGATGATCAAATTCATCTGTTATCTGAGCGGCCATAGCACTGATCATTGTAGGATGATCAGGCTGAAGAAAAACAAAAGTGGCATCAGGACGCCATTTTTTAACTTCTTTAACAATAGAGCCTGTTGTAGCTTCGGCATATTGAGGGAAAAGAGGGACTACAATGACAGGCCCTTTAATACTTCTAAGAGTCTCTTTAATACTAGGCTTTTGATAACGCATCGCTAGATAAACAGGGAGATTAAGTGCTTGTTCTAAAAGCAAGCATACTTTCTTACCCCAAACAATAAGAGGTGAGCCTTCTGCGGTCCAAATCTTTTTATAGTTAGTAGCACTTTCAAGAAAACGCGTAGGAACAATTATACCTCTTACGAGGAGCTGTCTTTTCCAAAAAGGCAACTCTATGACCAAAGGATCGGTTAGAAACTCCGTAAGATATCGAAAAACATGGTAAGGATGTGGGCTACGGGGGCTTCCTAGGTTAACAAGTACAATGCTAGATGAAGAAATGCAGTGGGACAAAGGCTCTCTTTATTCTTTCTTTAGGGTTTAGAGGCGAGCTATACAGACTCTGTAAAGTAAACCCCGGTATCTTGCAGGTCTACTATCAAAAGATTAAATCTATCAAGATTCCTATTTTTTGGGTAATTCCATTTAATTACCTGTGCCTTTTCAACTTCGAAGTGCGACAACAGCAGAGTTCACTCTACGTGCATTTTAGACCTCTATGGGTGTAGGATATTGTAACACTTTTCTAGGTCGGTTACTTTAGCAAATGCTCGATTTCCAATATGATCTCATCAGCTAAATTGCCCAAGTCTCTGACTCTTAGGTAGATATTTTATGACCAATCCATTT
>VFKH01000047.1 GCA_009885615.1 Parachlamydiales bacterium | reverse complement strand
TGGCTGAGTCATGAGCATTCCTCCTAATACTTCTGGAAATCCTCCGGTTAATCAATCACCAGGTCCCCAAGGGAATGGCTCCAGTGCTGCTGTCGTATTGATATCCCACGATCGTTGTTTGATGGACAGCCTATCCTTAGCCATTATATTTGAAGAAATATCTTTGAGAGCCATAGCAGGTTAATAAATGAAGAAAAATTAACAAATTATTGAATATGAGGCTATTGCTAATTATTAAGAGTTGATAATTTTCCTTCTATCAATTAATAGTTTTTTAAAATAAATAAAAGAAAGAGCGATAAACTTATTCTTTAAAATACCTCGATAGATTTTGGACCGCTTCTTGCAAAGTTGATTTCTTTTTATACTTTTTAATACTTATAATCTTTTTTAAAGCATTCAATTTTGTAAATTTCGTTCCTAATTTTTTTCTTATTAAATGGATTATAATGCTCTCATGAGCATAATTCTCTTTTAAAATTTCTGCTAAATTAGCGATATTATCTCTATGTATGTATGGATATATAGAAACTAGAAACTTCCCCAATTCTCTTTCCGCCCATTTAAATACATTTTCAGAAATTCTACCCATTTCGAAATCAATATGAAAAATATTTTGGTTAACTTTAATCATATTTTTAAGATTGGAGTCAACATGGCAAAGTCTAGGCTCGTTTTCTTCAAAAGCAATTTCGTGCCTTTTACTCATATCCTTTAAGCATATACCTATTGTTTCGGAAATTTCTTTTTGGTCAGAAGTTTGAAACAACAGGTCTAAGGATTGCCCTTGAATAAATTCAAAATCAAGGTAATCAGAACCCCTATTAACTACTTTTGGCACATTAAATCTTTTCTGATTCCACAAGAGAAGTGTATCGTATTCAAACTGGGCTCTTGATTTACCGGTTTGGTATTCAACGGGCTGCTTAAATCCTAAAAAATGTAAAATAAACTTCATGCAGGAGTAAAAATTTATTGAAGGATTGAAATATTTTTTTCTTATAATATTTTCCTTCAACTCTATGTGATTTTTGATTCGCTTCATATTAATAAGGAGATTTAACAAATAAAAGTTTAGAAAAAGAATAAAAAAATCTTTTAATAGAAGCTTTTAAGCCCTTTTTATATCTTCTTCTTCGGTATTTACTAAACTTTATGGTTCCCCCATTATTTACGTTAAAAAATAAGGTAATATCTTCGGGCTCGACCATTTGATAATTGTTATGATTCATAAATTCATATAATTTATATCTTAATTCCTCTTGGGCAATTTTAAAAAAGGCACTATACTTTTCTGGAAATGATTTTTTATGAATAAAGGAGTGATAAGCTAAAGAAAAATATAAGTTTTGATTGTCTAAAATATAGACATTACGCTCTGATTTTATTCTGCTTTTCAAGCAATTTTCTTGCCATTTACAATCAAAATACCCATCTCCTATATATCTTAAATCTACAGGTATTCTTACAGAGCCAACAGTAATTTCATAATTTGCTCTTTCATAACCTCTTGACTGCTTCTTTGCATTTAAAAATAGAGCGAATTTTTTTGGATTGTAACATAAAAAATCTATATCTTCCCGAAATTTTTCTTCAAAAATCGTTGACTCGTTTCTTAGAACTACATAAGGATCTACTTCATTTAAAAAACGAAAAAGTTGATCGAAACTTTTCCAATTATTAAAACCCGTAATGTCTCTTTGCATGATGGTATTTGAACTGACTAAATTATTTGGAATATCTTGCAAAGTTATACCAAGTAAAAGCATTAAATCTCTTCGAGTTTCATCTACAGAATTACTAGCATGAAAACCAAATTTTGTTTTAAAATGGTTTCTTAAAGAACTTTTTTGTGAAAAGAAGTTGCCATTAACTTTTTCTATACCTCTAGCAGTTAAAACAATCTGAGAAATGGGCGTTTCATCTTCAAAAACAATAACAATAAAAGTCTCACCATTGCCTTGCTTTTCTTTAATGGATGAAGTTGATAACTTATCCCCATAAAACCGATAATAGTTCAAACGAAGTTTTTCTTTACTCCATTTCATCTTTTGAATTATACGAATTTTAAATTTACTTTGAATAGAATCTATAATTTTTTCTTGAAGATGAACATATCGTGGCCAGATAACAAATAAGCCTAGTTCGGATGGATTATTGCTGATAATAGAATTCATAAGAATTTAAAACTGGTTAATTATAAAGTAATATATGAGAAAAAACTAAAATTGAAAATAAAAAAATCATGATTAAAATCAATGTTTTTGATTTTTGAAATTCACATTTCATAAGATACCAAAATAAAGTTCAAGGTTTAAAACGGCTGTGTTGAAAAAATCGACTTAAGTCATTGATGGTCTGTAAAATTTTTTACTGATTTTCAAGATTTTAAGGGATTTTTTCAACACAGCCGTTTTAAACCAGCAGTTTTTTAAAAACTACAATCAGTCCATAAAATAGTCAAAAATTTTTCAATAGCATCTTTTAAGAAAAGAGATGGTAGATATTTTAATGATTCTTTATTTTAATAAAAAAAATTATAAAGATTTAAAAAAACTAGATATTTTTATTAAAAGATCTTTGAAAATAGAAAATAATTTTATTTATGTACAGGTTCTAAAGCTCTTGATTCCGCAACAATTACTGATAATGTTATTTAATGAACCTGCACAATTAGACAAAAGATATTTCTGAACCCGGATCCAAGACGGGATATCCTTCTGAAAAATGCAAAAGGTGTGCTCTAAATAAGTCTACTTTGGCTAAAATCTAATAGTTTCGGTTTCATAATTTTACAAGAAATTAAAGGGTTAAGGTTGAATTTCTTGTAAAGAAGACACTGGAAAAACCTTTAAAATCAAGCTCTCAATTATATATGAGGGTTTTTCAGGGACGACTAACTATGAACTCATGACTTGAGGTTATGCAAGAGATCTCCTATCATAATCTCTGATCGTTGAAAAAACTTTGCTTTTTATTTTTACTCCCTTATAAGAAAAGTCATTAGCGTATGGCTTTATAATATATACGCTCTCAAAAAAGGTAAAACTATGAAATTATTAGACTTGATCGCTGCTATTTTGCAAATTATTGGTTGCTTAAATTGGGGACTTATAGGTGTTGCTAACTTCAACCTCGTAACAAAACTTTTAGGTACGAGTCCTTTAGTAGATATTATATATATCCTTGTAGGGCTAGCTGCTCTCTATCAAATTTTCCAATGGAAGGCTATTCACCGTCGTTGGAGCTGTAAATAAGAGCTTTTTTTAATAAAGTATTAATAATTTCGGGTGAGGCTTTCCCACCCGAGCGCTTCATTACTTGCCCCACCAAATAACTAAAAGCACGATCTTTTCCTGCTTTGTGGTCAATAAGAGATTGAGGATTATCCTTAATAACACTCTCTATAAGAGCAGCTATCTCCCCTTCATTAGAAAGAGGTTGGAAGTCGGGACTTTCCTGAATAATTTTTCGCGGATCTTTTTCGGGATTGAGGACAAGCAAATCAGCCAGCAATTTAGCCATCTTACCGGTAATAGTCTTTTCTTCAATTAAATTGACCAGGTAAGCGATATGGTTAGGTGGAATTTTGGAGGAAAGTAGATGAGAGCCCATCTCTTTAAAGCGTCCAGCAAATTCACCGGTGATCCAATTACTGAGTTGCTTGGGATAGGAGGTATAGAGAAGCGCCTGATCAAAATATTGAGCAAGCGGCTGATAAGAAACTAAAATAGCGGCTGAATCTTCACTAAGGCCCAGTTCATTTCTATATCGTAGAAATTTAGCAAGAGGTAGTTCAGGCTGTTTTTTTCGTAATGTTTCTAAAAGCTCTTTTGATACAAAAAGAGGCGTCAAGTCAGGTTCTCTTTGATAACGATAATCTTCAGCGCTCTCTTTAAGACGCATAAGAACTGTTTCTTTCTTTTCTGGATCCCATCGATAAGTTGATGGCTGGATAGAGTGACCATTTTCATAAATGGATATCTGCCTTTTAGTTTCGGCCTCGATGGCTTTTTCCATAAAAGCAAATGAATTCATATTTTTAATTTCGATTTTATTACGTAGAAGAGACTCCCCTTTTTTACGAACGGAAATATTTACATCCATGCGTAAAGAGCCCTCTTCCATATTACAATCAGAAATGGATAAGTACTCTAAAACAGCTTTAAGGGCCTGTCCATAAGCAGAAGCCTCCTTGGGTGTGCGCATACAAGGCTCTGAGACAATCTCAATGAGGGGCACCCCTGCTCTATTATAGTCTACGCCTGAAAATTGAGAAAAATGGCGTAAGGTACCTGCATCATCTTCAAGATGAGCGTGATGAATAGAAAATTCCAATAAGTCGCCATTAACGAGGGCCCTAATATTTCCCCCTACTATAATAGGATTATAAAACTGCGTAATTTGAAAACCACGTGGGCTATCAGGATAGAAATAAGACTTGCGATCGAAGTAAGATACGGGTGGAATTGTAGCCCCTATAGCTAATCCAAATTGAAGAGCCTTATGGAAGGCTTCTCTGTTAACTTTTGGCAAGCTCCCTGGTTGTCCTGTACAGATCTCAGAAATATTTATATTAGGCTCATCTCCAAAATGATTCGGTGCCGGGCTAAACAGCTTGGAAGCTGTATTGAGTTCCACGTGGATTTCTAAACCAATAATTGTCTCATAGGAACTATACATGGAAAGCATAAGCTCCTCGTAAAACTAAATGATCGTTCAAATGAGCAGCCATTAATTGGAAACCGTAACTAAGCCCGTTTTTATTAAAGCCAGAGGGTAAGCTAATAGCTGGAAGCCCTGCAAGGTTTGCACCAATTGTATAAATATCGCTTAAATACATTTGCAAAGGTTCTTGGATAGCCCCTATTTTAAAGGCGGGCGTGGGCACTGTCGGCATAGCAATAAGATCTGCTTTCTTAAAAATGGCTTTAAATTCTTCAATTAAACGGGCACGTACTCTTTGAGCCTTATTATAAAACAGCTCTTTATGTGTAGAAGAGAGAACGTAGGTCCCAAGTAAAATACGCCTTTTAACCTCCTGGCCGAACCCCTCTTCTTTAGAGAAATCATAAATTTCATCAAGTGTTTTAGCTCTTGTACTGCGTGCTCCATAACGTATGCCATCAAAACGGGCTAAATTAGTAGATGCTTCGGCAGTGGCTATAATATAATAAACAGATATAGCTGACTCTAAAAGAGATAAGTTAATATCAATAATGCGTGCACCCAGAGACTCCAGCTTTTGGATCGACTCTTTAAAGTTTTCCATGGCAGAAGTTTCTAGATTGTTTAAAAAATGCCAAGGTACTGCAATAGTCATACCTTTAATGCTATTATGCTCTTCTCTTGTAAAAGGCTCTTCTTTTAAGGAGATGCATGTAGTGTCATAGGGGCAGGGCCTAGAGAGCACCTCCATACTTAGAGCTACATCACCAACAGTTCTAGCAATTGGACCTATTTGGTCTAATGAAGATGCAAAAGCTACTAAACCATATCGAGAAACACGTCCATAGCTTGGTTTGAAACCGATATTTCCACAAAAAGCAGCAGGTTGACGAATAGAGCCGCCCGTATCGCTCCCAAGAGCAATAGGTGCCATAAAAGCACTCACGGCTGCTGCAGAACCTCCCGAAGACCCCCCAGGCACGCATGTTCTATCAAGAGGGTTACGTGTTAATTGATAAGCAGAGTTTTCTGTAGAAGATCCCATGGCAAATTCGTCCATGTTTGTTTTTCCAATTAATAGAGCATCTTCTTCTTCCAGTAGTTCTACAACCCTGCTGTTAAAAGGCGCTCTATAATGTTCTAAAAAACGGGAGCCACAAGTGGAAATCTCACCATGAATATGAATATTATCCTTAATAGCAATAGGTACACCCGCTACTTTACCTAAAGTGCCTCCCCTCTCGCGTTTAAGATCTAAGGCTTTTGCTTTATCAAGTACACGGTCTTTTAAGACATGTAAAAAAGCCCCAATCTCTTTATCTTTTTTTTCAATATGGCCCAAAAATATTTGAGCGATTTCCAAAGCTTTAACAGAGCCACTTGTAAATAGTTTATTTATTTCTATAGCACTTTTATTAATCATAAAAACACCTTAGGAACACGAATCATACCACCGATATGTTCAGGGCTATTAGCTAAGAATTCCTCACGGGAGGAGGCTGTTATAGAAAGATCTTCTCGAAAAACATTCTCACTTATCACTAAAGGAGTGTATACTGGCTCAAAACCTTCTGTATCAATTTCTTGTAACGAATATATATAGGATAAGATTTTATCTATACTTACTGTAAGAGCTAGAGCTTCTTCTGTTGTACAGTGTATTCGACAAAGTTTGCTTAAGTGGCGAAGGGTCTCTTGTGTGAAGTCTTCTTTCATAAGTGCGATATCATAACATTAGGACCTATTTATACCACATAAATCAGTCGAAGGATAATTTATGCAACAGGGCCGGTTTTATAAGCGAATAAGAGAGGGCTCTTTGCTTTTAGGGATAGCACTTATCCTTAAAAAGCAGAATTTCAATCAAAAAAAATACCTTGTTAAGAAGACAAAGTCCCGATTAAGATAGCTCTTATGAATAGCACGCCTACCTGCTTAACAAAGAAATTTTCGTGCGAAAAATTGGCGCGCGATTTTATTGAATCTTCTTATCAGAAGACCAATATTAAAAGTAGTTTTCGCGTAATAAAAAAAGAGGAGTTACTCCAGGCTTTTAAAGTCAAAATCGTAGAAGAAGCCGAAGAGGTCTTAGAAGCTGATTCTAGGGCCGATCTTATAGAAGAACTTTCTGATCTTATGGAAGTCATCGAATCCTTTATGAAAACTGCCAAAATTAATTCTGCAGAGCTCAAAAACTGTAGAAAAATTAAAAAAAGCCAAAGAGGCGGATTCGAAAAAGGTTTTTATCTTGAATATATCGAAGTGCCCCTTGATTCCCCTGATTTCAGTAAATACTCCTCGAGACCTCATAAATACCCTGTTATTACATGAAAATAGAAGAAGAAATTGCTCAAAGACGCACATTTGCTATTATTAGCCATCCTGATGCTGGAAAAACAACATTAACAGAAAAGCTTTTACTTTATTCTGGCATGATTCTTTCAGCTGGAATGGTGAAGGGGCGTAAGGGACGTAAAGCTGCCACTTCAGACTGGATGGCTATGGAGCAAGAGAGGGGTATTTCAATCACTTCTTCTTCTATGCAGTTCACTTATAAAGATATAATTATTAACGTGCTTGATACACCCGGTCATAAAGATTTTTCGGAAGATACTTACCGAACACTAACCGCTGCTGACTGTGCGATTATGGTTATTGATGCCTCTAAAGGCGTAGAAAATCAAACACGTAAGCTTTTTGAAATCTGTCGCTTAAGTAAAATACCTGTATTAACACTTATTAATAAAATGGATTTGCCTGGACGCGAGCCTCTAGATCTTATGAATGAGGTAGAGGAGGTTTTACAAATTCATTCTTATGCAATGAATTGGCCTATTGGTATGGGAAGGGAATTCACAGGCGTTGTGGATCGAGCAACTAATGAGTGCCTTTTTTTTACCAAAACATCGCAAGGTGGTGCACAAAAAGCAGATATTGAAAAAATTCCACTAAAAAACGCCCAAGAGCGAATAGGAAGAATCTATACTGAGCTTAAACAGGAACTAGAGCTTTTAGATATGGCGGGCAATCTCTTCTCACAATCAGACTTCTTATCAGGTGAGCTTACTCCTGTTTTTTTCGCTTCCGCACTTATTAATTTTGGTATTGAGCCCTTTTTCGATGCCTTTATTCATTTAGCTCCAGCGCCGCATGCCAGAATAGCCGATACAAAAGATGGTAAAGAAATAGAAATCGATCCTGTTAAAACACCTTTCAGCGGATACGTTTTTAAATTACAAGCCAATATGGATCCAAGACATCGTGATAGCATGGCTTTTATTCGTATTTGTTCCGGCCGTTTTGAACGTGATTTGGTTGTAAAAAATCAACGCTCAGGAAAAGAGCTTCGCCTTTCACGCTCCCACAGCATGTTAGCTGGTGAAAGAACAACACTTGATTTTGCTTATCCAGGTGATGTAATTGGCGTTATTAATCCGGGACTTTTTGCCATAGGTGACACCCTTACTGTAAAAGATGACTTTACTTTCAAGCCCCTGCCTCAATTTCAGCCAGAAATTTTTGCAATACTCTATTCTAAAGATGTTCTAAAGCGTAAAGCCTTCGATAAAGGGTGCCTCCAGCTTGTTGATGAAGGCGCCATTCAAATGATTAGGCCCTACGAAATAAACGGTGACACTATTTTTGCAGCTGTAGGGCAACTTCAGTTCGAAGTAATGCAGTACCGTCTTAAGGCAGAGTATGGCGTTGATACAGTACTAACTCTCCTCCCTTATCAGTGTAGTGCATGGATTATTGGTGATATAAAAAACTTTAATAAACCCTCAAATTCTCTCCTAGCACAAGATAGGCAAAGCCGTCCTATGATTCTCTTTCAAAATCCCTGGAGTAAGTCCTATTGCAAAGAACAAAATCCAAAACATGAGCTTATAGATGTTCTTACTTGATTATAACTGAGCTCGTTACTTAATCTTAATCCCTCAGAAAAAAGGCGTCTCATGAAATTACTAAATTTATTAATATTAACTTTTATAATGGTACTCCATATGGATATTTCAGCTGTAAACACCTCTAAATTAACAACATCTATTACAGGTCTTCAGTATGAAGATACAGTAGTTGGAATGGGCGCTACATCAAAAAAAGGTGATACCGTAGAAGTCCATTACACAGGTTGGATCTATAAAAATGGACAAAAAGGAGCTCAATTTGACTCCTCTCTTCCTCGTGATGAGACTTTCTCCTTTAAGATAGGTAGTCACATGGTCATTCAAGGATGGGAAGAGGGTTTAGTTGGTATGCAGGTGGGCGGTAAAAGAACATTAATTATCCCCCCAAGCCTTGGTTATGGACCAAGAGGATCAGGGCGCACAATTCCACCTGATTCCACATTAATTTTTGAAGTAGACTTAATCAAAATCAACTAGTCTTATAATATAAAAAAAAATATATTAGGCCTATGAGAATAACTGCACTTATAGGCCATTATCTTAAGTTACTTAAGATTAGGTATATATGTATACTTCCCTCTCTAAAGATGGGATATACTTCCATTAGTAAAAAAATTGAAAATCTCCCGAAATCTCTCTGCCCTTCTTCCAAAAGTGCTCTCTTTTCTACTACCTATTATTATTTTTTAGAAGAATGTTCTATAAAGGCCCTTATTAGAGCTGCCTTCTATCCCTGCCCCTGCATCCTAAGCTTTAGTAACTTTAAAATAAAAATAAGGACTTTATGAAAATATTAATTTTATTACTTGCTCTTTTTACTGGGTTAAATGCCCAAAGATGCACCCATAGAGGGTCTTGTTCCAATGTAATTGAGGATGAAGCAAGCCCTGATACTGAAGAGCGTATAGAGCAGGATTACCTAAATCCTGATGATCCATCGAATCATATTCGTGGTGCCGTTGGACCCTTTGCCACTTACTAGTATTGCAGAGTCTCTATCTAGGAAGGACATTCTCGCCTTCCCATCGAGCCACCATAATAGCGCATCCAGCTTCACTGGCCACGTTAACAACTGTCCTAAACATGTCAAGGATGCGCTCAACTGGGACAATTAGTGCTATGCTTTCAGCGGGAAGACCTAGGGTATTAAGAATAATGATAAGTGAGATGAGACTAGCAGAAGGAATCCCCGCCATACCCATTGCTGTAAGAAGAGAAAGGAATACAACCATTGCTTGTTGTATAAGTGTGAGGTCTATCCCGAGCATGGCAGCAATAAAAAGAACAGCAACACACTCATAAAGAGCCGATCCAGTCATATTCACGGTTGTACCAAGAGGTATAACAAAACTACAGATACGATTAGAGACTCCCGCATTTATTTGAACGCATTCCATAGTAATAGGTAATGTAGCAGCGGAAGAGCTCGTGCTAAAGGCAGTTACTAAAGCAGGAGATACTGCTTTGAAATATTTCAGGGGGCTTACGCCACGCATATAGAGCAGAATTGGCAGTGCTATAAATAAAAAAAGAGCCAGCCCAAGGAGAACAATTAATAAAAAAAATCCAATAGATGAAAAAGAGGTTAGTCCTCCGCTTGCCACCGTACGTGCTACAAGAAAAAAGACACCGAAGGGTAAGCATTTCATAATAATATGTGTAACAGACATCATTACAGCAGAAAAGCCCTGCCAGAAGCTAAGTAGGCTTGCTTGCGAGGGTCCTTTTATTTTAGAAAGTCCTAGTCCGAAGAGTACGCTAAATAAGATAATTCCCAGCATATTCCCTTGAGAGGCTGCCAGAAAAATATTGCCTGAAAATATCTTAAAAAGAATCTGTTTTACAAGATCATAGCCACTAGAAGGTAGCTGAATATTAGTGGGCATCTCACTTATTTTATCCAAAGCAGGCTTGAACTGATCAAAAGAGACAAGCGAGACAATCCCCACCCCGATTAAAACAGCAATCATGATCGTTACAATATAATAGAAGAAAGTTTTTAATCCAAGGCGTCCAAAGGAGCGATCAAGAGTTATACCCCCAATACCCGCAATTAAGGAGGATGCCACCAAAGGAATTACAATCATTGTTAAGGCATTTAAAAAGAGCTGGCCAAGCATTTCATAAAGAGCGGCTAATGGAAGTCCACCTATAGATACCCCTTGACTATAATAGCCTATAATAACGGCTAAAATAATAGCTGCTAAGACTCCTTTAAGAAGGGTATTTTTATTTGCTTTAGCCAATTGCAATTCTCCTTTCAGTTTAATCTTCTACTATAACTGATGGAAAAAAAGTTTACTGCATAAAAATAACCTTTTGGGTAAATATCTTATCATGAAAAGAATTTTACAGTTTTTATTACTAACAGCACCTCTTTTAGCTCAAGATCTCCGCTTCCATCCTAATATCACACTCTCAGCAGGGGGCAATCTTAATGATAGCTATACGGGTAATAAAGACCATTATATCCTTCTCAGTATCCGTGAGAACCTCTCCAGTCAGTTTGGCACTAAGTATGACGGTATCGCTATTCGTGTTTCAAATGGCTTGGTTACCTTTGAAGGCTCTGTAGATAGTTCACAAGATAGACGGGCAATCACAATAAAAGCTCTAAGCATACAGGGAGTCTTAAATGTTAATAATAACCTTCTGATTACAAAAAGTGAACAATCAACAGATAATGTTAATGACCTCAACACTTACACAACAGAACGCGATCGCCAATTGATACTGAATATCCGAGGTGCTCTTAAATCTGGCTATGGAACTACCTATAACCACGTTCGTATTAACATACAAAATGGGGTTGTACTTTTAATAGGTGTTGTAAAGAGTCAGAAAGATATCGATCAGATAGTTGAAACAGTAAGTAGTATGGAAGGAGCAAGCGGGATTAACAATCAGTTAAGCGTAAAACCAACACCTCCCGCCAATTTTAAAGACAATCAAATAGTCGATACGCGTGATAGCTATTACGGTGTTAGGGATCGGCAAATTGTTATCTCTTTAAGAGGTCAGTTAACGACTATCTCAGCCGATAGCTATGCAAAAGTAACAATTGATTCAATCAATGGCGTTGTTACCTTAAAGGGCAATGTCCCATCCAAAGATGACGCTGCCCTTGTGGTAAGAAAAGCACTCTTAACACAAGGGGTTGCTTCTATTAACGACTTTTTAACATATCCTAAAGTTTAAGCAGCGGGTATATTCAAAAAGTGTATAAGGCCAAGAACTCCCACAAGTATCAAGTAAAGAGCTACGATGTAGTTTAAAACTCTAGGGAAAATTAAAATAATAATTCCCGAAAGCAGCGCGGCTCCCGGTATAAGGGCTGGATGAATCATGTTATAACTCCTTTTAATTATGACCTTCTAAACCTGATTATGTACATATCATGTTTTAAATCAAGCTTCCTCCCAGAGCTATTCAAAAACCTTCATTTTCCTGAAAGATATCTACTTAGAAGTTTTGGTAGGTGTCAGCGGGTTATACCAAAATTAATCGGCCTAAAAATCTCTTAATATTAACCATTAAAGTCTTGTAAATCAAAGATATGCGAAATACTAACCCTATTAGTAATTTAGGGTATCTTAAAAAAAAGTATTCCTTTATAATGTCAACCATATGAAAACAGAAAAAATACACTTTAATAGAGATGGTTCTTGTGATTTCCTTAAAACATTAAGGGATCGTGTATCACTTTACTTTCAAGAAAATAATAAATCCCCGAAAGCCGTTGGTAAAACTTACTTAAAAGTATTTCTTATGTTTAGTTTTTTGGGAAGCTTCTATGCCCTACTCTTAAGTGGTATTGTGGGTGTTTTAGGGGTATTTGCTATTTATAGTATTCTGGGTCTTTGCATAGCTATTGCGAATATGAATGTAATCCATGACGCTCTCCATGGATCTTGGACTAGTCATCCTTTAAGTAACAGGCTTCTGGGATTTATTATGGATGTTTTTGGTACTTCCTCTTTCTATTGGAAAAAAGAACATACTGTAGATCATCATACCTTTACTAACATAAAAGGTCATGATGCAGACCTCGACACTCCCATCCTACTGCGTCTTTGTCCAGAAGATCCTTACCGTAAATACCATCGCTTTCAACAATGGTATGCCCCTCTTCTTTACTCTTTAAATCTTATTCGATGGGTCTTTGTCTCTGATACACGCCGTATTATACGCGCTATTAAGGATAGAAAAGGTAGTATTGGTAAGCCCTCTCGTAAGGAGCTATCTGCTATGATTATTCTAAAGCTTCTTCACTTTACACTTTTTTTAGTACTCCCCTTCCTAATGCTGCCCTACTCTATAGCCGTTATACTTCCTGCATACTTGTGTATGTTAGCTTTAGGAGGCCTAACTGTAACAGTAATTTTTCAGCTAGCGCATATTGTAGAACATGTGGCCTTCCCTATGCCAAGTAATAACGGGGCACTTGAATATAGCTTTGCTAAACACCAAATATCTACAACCGCGAACTTCGGCAGTAAAAAAGGTCTATCTACCTTTCTTTTTGGAGGCCTTAACTTTCAAGTAGAACATCATCTATTCCCCCATATCTGTCATACCCACCTACCACTTATTTCAGACATAGTGCGCAAAACAGCTGCAGAATTTGGCATGACATACCATCATCACAAAAGCCTTTTTGCTGCCGTAAAATCTCATTTTAAAACCCTACATAGACTAGGAGCTTCGGAAAACTTAAGCGCAGGACCAATCCTTAAGGGGCCCGCCGAACAGATCGAGCAACATCCTGATGTTTAATTAAGGGCTCCTCTACTGTACGGCCACCATTTTTGTAGACACAAATTTGCAATTTAAATAATTCATATAGTTAACAGCTTCGTTCGCGTCCTCTACGCGAGCTATTTAAGGGCTCGCTCGGGAC
>VFKH01000034.1 GCA_009885615.1 Parachlamydiales bacterium | reverse complement strand
ATACAGTAATGCACCATCCGCTGCTTACTAAGATACAAAGGAGCATTATCTTTTTCATAAAAAAAATACCTTATTTTATCTCTAATCTCTAATGCCATGTTATGGGTGAGAAGATTAAGTTTATCAGCGCTCTAAGAATTAAAATCAAAAGCGTTATCAGGAACAGATTGTGGCTTGTTGCTATAGTACCGATACCAGCAAATGCCGCATCTGATCAGTTTAGGCTTTGGTGCCTTGCTTTTTTGCCTGCTTCTTTATTTTTTTCTCTTTAGCCGAAAGTGCTGCCTTTTTTTTCTCATCTTTTCGGTGCTTCACTACTTCTTTTGTCATAAAAAATCTCCTTATAGCTGCTAAACACCTTACTCATTAAATCAATTTATGCGCAAGTACATCAAGAAACTTTTTCAGATCTAAAACAACAGGCTTGCTTCGTCCCTCTCTTTTTCAATACCTGCAAAAGCATGGGTCCTATGGACAAGAACCTGTGAATCTACTATCGCTGAAGGCAGTCATCCTGATTCATCTTCAGGTTTTATGTAACACGACGCATTTATACAGAGTTGTGGGAAAATTAAAAAGCTAAGGGATATCGGTTCTTAGAGGATCGCTAAAATAAAGGTTGATTCATCCCCTCTTCCATCAGATGAACCTATAAGCGCAGATGTCGCGAAAATTATACAAGCCTAAATGGGCCTATGTAGCAGTAATTGTGGAATTTCCAATTTTTGGTGCCATTAGGGGAATTAAGGCAAGTTGCAATATTAGATATAATAATAGGTCCAGAAGAGTTTTGCCCTGCCTCAATGTGCTTCTTTTGCGAAGGAAAGCAGGGCTCAAACGAGTTTTTTGGGGTCATAGTTAGCGGGTTGTTTTTGTGGAGTGAGCGGAAGGAAACGCTAAAACCTACCAAAGTTTACCCTCTCATTAAGAGGAATTTCCTATTCTAATATCGAACAAGATAAAGTAAAAATCAGATCTAAAGTAAAAATAAAATATGCATACGGAAAAAATCTTTACTGCTTAGCTTCTATTTGGACTCCTATAGAGACTTTTAAAATGACTAAAATTCTATTGCGAAAATAACGATCTTTTTATATCCTTTTTCATGTTATGCGGGCGTAGCTCAGTGGTAGAGCATCACGTTGCCAACGTGAGGGTCGTGAGTTCGAGCCTCATCGCCCGCTTTTTTTTCTTTATTACTTTAGGGAGTCAGTTAATGGCCTTACAACATTTTGATAATGAATTCATCACGATTGACATCGCAGATGAGCCTGGCTGTCTGTTGAAATTCGAGGTGATAGCATCACCAAAGACCGTTGAACAAGCCCATATAAAAGCGCTAAGTGCTGTTCGTAAAGAGGTTTCTCTTCCTGGATTTAGAAAAGGCCGCTTGCCTGATAGCCTTCTTAACACCCACTTCGAAAAAGCCATTGAGCAAGAATGGAAGGATCATCTCCTTAATTTCTCTTTTCAAAAAGCTCTGGAATTAACCGATAAGAAGCCTATTAAAGCCTCTGCCGATAAAATCAAATCAAAAATTAAATCTTTTAAAGGTCATAACGAATCAGCTGAGCTCTCTTTCGAGTTCGAGTGCTTTCCTAGCGTTCCCACTTTTGAAATTACAGATCTTAATTTAATTATCCCAGAAGCAAAAACCGTTTTAGATTTAGATGTGGAAGATGTCATTACTACAGCTCTCCACTCTGCATCTACATGGGAGGAAATCTCAGACCGCCCCGCTGAAAAAGGCGACTTTATCCGCCTAGACATGTTTCAGCTGAATGAAGAAAATACTCCTGTTTTCTCTGATCGCAGACTTGTGATTACAGATAAAAAAATGGCTCCTTGGCTTATGTCAATTGTCATTGGCCTTAAGACAGGCGAATCCCTCGATTGTGGAAGTGTGCCCAGTGAATCTCTTGAAAAGAGCACTATTGATCCTGAACTCCAAAGTCTTTTTAAGCCCATCCCCTATCGTGTAACTTTAAAGGCCATTGAAAAGCCTGTTCTTCCTGAATTAGATGCTGAATTTGCTAAGAAACTTGGGGCTGCCGATCTGGATAGCATGCGTGCAGCTATGCTTAAACAACTCCAAGCGCAAAAAGATTATGATCACCGTAATGCGGTTATAGAAGTTATTGAAAACACCCTCTTTGAGAAATATATTTTTGATCTTCCAGCTTCTTTAGTTACAAAAGATACCATCTCTTTTGAAAATAGCAAAACCCAAGTTCTGCGGATTCAAGGCAACCTAACGGAAGATGAAATTAATGAACATAAACAACTTATCCATGACCTTTCTCTAAATGAGAGCCGTAAGCGTCTAGCCCTCTACTACCTCTTTAATGATTTTAATCTGCGTCATCAAATCATCGTTTCAAATGATGATTTGAATAAAAAACTCAGCCAATTAATCAGCCACGTTCCAGAAGAAATGATCTCTCAAGTAATTAAAAGCCTCACTGAAGATTTTTATGGCGCTATTTTATCAGAGACTGTTATTGAGAAAGGACTTGATTATATTGCGGCTAAAATTCTCGCTGCTTGAAACATAGACACTAGCATGTTAGGTTAAAAAGAAAACCGAGGTTGTAATGGCACTTGTTCCCTATGTAATTGAAGATACTGGTCGTGGCGAGCGCTCGATGGATATCTATTCCCGACTTCTAAAGGATCGTATTATCCTTATTGGCAGCGAAATCAATGATCAACTCGCTAATTCCGTGATTGCACAACTCCTCTTTTTACAAACAGAAGACCCTAAAAAAGATATTAGCATCTATATAAACTCCCCCGGCGGTAGCGTAACAGCAGGGCTAGCCATCTATGATACGATGCAGTTTATGAGTTTTGACATCAATACTTATTGTATTGGTCAAGCAGCCTCGATGGCGGCTGTGCTCCTGTCAGCAGGGACAAAAGGTAAACGTTATGTTCTTCCTAACAGCGCTGTAATGATTCACCAGCCTTATGGTGGGGTAACAGGTTCTGCTGAGGATATCTCTAGACAAATTGAACAGATCCTTAAATCTAAGGATGTTATGTCATCAATTATGTCTAAGCATACAGGCCAGGAACTTAGTAAAATTATCGCTGACTGTGATCGTGACTATTTCATGTCTGCGAAAGAAGCTATCGCCTATGGCGCTGCAGATAAAGAAGTTCTTCCCAGACAACATGAAGATGCCCCTAAATGAGTGATCATATGCCCCCTAAAGATAGTGCCCTTTGTTCCTTCTGTGGTCGTACAGAAGATCTTGTAGAGAAATTAATCGCTGGTCCAAATGTGTTTATCTGTGATAAATGCGTTCGTCTTTGTGAAAGTGTCTTAGGTAATAAAACAAAAACAGGATCCGCTTTACCTGCTCCTGTTATTCTAAAACTCCTTAAACCTAAAGAGATTAAAGCGCGTTTAGATGAGTATATTATCGGTCAAGAAACGGCTAAACGTACGGTAGCTGTTGCTGTTTATAACCACTATAAACGTATCCTTCAGCTCCAGAAAAATGCCCTAGAAAAAGTTGAGTATGGCAAGTCCAATGTTCTGTTACTTGGACCAACTGGTAGTGGGAAAACGCTTATTGCCAAAACATTAGCCCGTATTCTTGATGTCCCTTTTGCAATTGCTGATGCAACCACCTTAACAGAAGCTGGTTATGTAGGTGAAGATGTGGAGAATATCATTTTACGCCTCTTACAAAATGCCGATTTTGATGTCGCCCGTGCCGAAATGGGCATCGTCTATATCGATGAAATAGATAAAATTGGCCGCACGACAAGCAATGTCTCTATAACACGTGATGTCTCAGGGGAAGGAGTGCAACAAGCCCTCCTTAAAATCGTAGAAGGCACAATAGCTAGTGTTCCTCCAAAAGGTGGTCGTAAGCATCCTAACCAAGAATATATTAAAGTAAATACGGAAAATATTCTCTTTATCGTCGGTGGTGCTTTTATTAATCTGGATAAGATGGTAGCCAAACGTCTAGGGAAAAGCACCCTTGGTTTCTCTCTTTCATCTCTTAAAATGCACGAAATGCAGGACAAAAACCACCTGCTCTCACTTGTTGAGCCTGTTGATCTTGTGCAATTTGGTATGATCCCTGAGTTTGTTGGCCGCTTTACAGCTCTTGCTAACTGTAATGAGCTACGCGTTGAAGACCTTGTAACTATTCTCACACAGCCTAAAAATGCCGTTGTTAAACAATATACACATATGTTTGCTGAAGAAAATGTAAAACTCTCCTTTACTCCTGAAGCTCTTCAAGCTATTGCACAAAAAGCCATTGATGCAGGTACAGGGGCGCGTGCCCTCAGAATGATCCTAGAAGATCTTCTACGTGACTGGATGTATGATCTGCCATCACGTACAGATGTCACCGAGCTCATCGTAGAAAAAGATACAATTATTCATAAAAACCCTCCTCTTATTAAGACCCTTGAGGAGAAGAGGCCCTCTTAAACTCTTTATCCTCTTAACAATAAACCGTAGAAAAATTAATCATGCTTCGTTAGTAGAATCTTAGGAATGGGCCTAATTCTCATAAGAAGATAGTGGAGCTAGATTCACCCCTGAGCCTATCTAATAAATCTGACCTGTAAAGATTCAGAATCTAAGGGCCCCGGGTTAATGCCTATCCTAACACCTGATTTTTGGATTTATCTCCTTGATAAGCCCTCATCTTAGGAGGCTCTTTTCAGAGAATTTCCCTCATTCATAGTGCTAGACTAGGCCTTTTGGGGAATTCCTTAAAAATACTCTGGCAGCTTGACGGCCTATCAAAAAGATAAACCCGTTGACTTTGCGCTAGGGAAGAAAGCTCTCTTTTTCCTTAGCAGGAATAAATAGCGAAGCTTGTTTTTTTATTTTATGGCGACGGCTAGCGATAAAGTCATATAGCTTATCTGGTAAAATACTTAGAACTGGAGAAATTAATCGCCATATGCCACCAAGCTGGGCTAATACAGCGGCTATGGCCTTCCAGCGCAAGAGCTCATCTGCCTTATGATACAGAACAACTGTGTCTTCCTTACTTTTTTGTAATAATTGCTTCCCTGTGATCCCTTTCAGGGATGCAAATTTTAACCGATTTTCACTCGGTCTTTCGCAAAGCAAGAATTTAATAAATGAAGAGCAAAGACCGCAGGGTGCATCATAGAAAAGAATATACTCATACCCCCTCTTTTGAGGTCTAATCCAACCCGGATTAAAAATAAACCAGTGCGCCAGCAGTAGCACTCCATTTGGAGTCCCTTTTATAAAAAGGGCTATCTGAATGAGCCACATAAGCAACCATATAACAGGACGCACAGCTTTACTAAGAGAGAAAATTAAAAAAGCTATGACCCCTAAGAAAGCAACTATCCTTCCTGTTGGATTAACCTGCCAAAAAGCCCACCCTATATACAGTAGACCTATGACGATCCAATGCAAAGAATAATAACGCTTCGGCATGCGCCAATTTTTCTCTAAACCCAAACACTTTCTAGCATCCCAAGACCCATATGGATTTTTAGGTAAAAAAGCGTGAAAAACAACAAGGGCTAGCAACGTAACTGTTGTTGGATCCGGTTCTACAACGATTAAACGGCCAATAAGCAAGGCTATTAAACTAAGAGCTGCATATCGATCATTCTTTCCTATCAGTAAAAAAGCTGAGGCAATGATACCCATAATAGCAAAAAAGCCCGCTATCGTTGGAAAAAATACCAGCTCTTTTAGATAGTATATTATTAAAAAAATGGCTAGAAATGCTCTAAATAGGCTGTACTGGCCACCCGTCCACTTATTCTTCATAGTTTTTATTCCACCTCTAAATCCGATACTTACTTGATAAAGGGGCTAGCATATAGTTGGCAAGATTCAAGTCTGAAGTGCATTAAAATAGATTTAAAAAAATAGGTCGGCAGATGCCCGAAGGCTTCTATCATCTGAGCTGGAAAGAACAATACCAAATCCACGCTCTAAAAAAGAGGGGATTTCCTCTTGTTAATCACTTGGAAGGTTAGAAGAAATAAAATTTAAATATGTTCGATTTAAGGGCGGATGGTGTAATTCCAATCCCCTTCAAAATCAAATTTCACCTCCTTACTTCATAACCAAACATATATCTCGTGAAATTATCCAAAGTCCCCTTGAGATGAGTCATCGTTATTCCGCGATCAACTACTAATCCATCTACTTGATGCAATACAGGACTCTGTGGGGTGTCTAATTCATCGACTCTAAACGTTCAGCTAAGGCAAATAACATATAGGGGATGCTTCTCTATAATCATCCTTCTTATATGCACAGGCCAAGTAGAGGCGTTCCACGGCTTCTTTGCACAATGGCTTCTTCCTTTAATTGTAGGGTAGCTTTTAGCCGCCTTTCGATGTATAGAATGATCCATGGGTTATCTGTATATTTCCTCACAGCTTTCATCCATGGTTCATATTGGGTGTTATCGAATAAACCTTTGATATCAAACTCCCAAACCCAGTCACAATTCTAAGATCTTTTTCTCGTTACTCCTATAGCTTCCAGTGCTGACTTATTTGACCTCTATCCATAGGAATCTTGATGAAAGTACGGCTCTACTTGTGGTTTAAATACCAGATTTACTACCATTTGGGCAATCCTATCACCTATTATTGGCACTCTAAGATTCTTTATCCTCCAGTTTTCTTTAGTATCGGTACTATCTTTATACTCACCTCCGATTCTTCAAGCAAGAAAGATACCTCTTTAAAAATTCAAGATGTAGTGAGGGCTCGCCCTAACTTTGATAGGTTTTAGAGACAAACCCGTTGAACTTGGGTTAGGATATCTCAAGTCTTTTATAAGAAGGATGACTGTGCTTTGAAATATTTCATTTGCTTTTTATTGCCTACCATGATTATAAGTAAATTTATACAAACCTAAAAGAGAGAGTATATGAAAATATTAGATGTTATAGTTGCAATTTTATTAGTTGTTGGTGGGCTTAACTGGTTTCTTGTAGGAGCTTTAGATTTTGACCTAGTTAAAGCCATCTTTGGCAGCCTTCCTTTGCTTCAAAAGGCGATTTATATTATTGTGGGTTTAGCAGCATTCTATCAAATTTTTCAATGGAAAGCCATTCAAACTCGCTGGAAAGCCTAATTCACGATAGGCAGAGAAATTCGCAAAAGCACATTTACAGCATGTGGACCCTTTGTCTGCTTTGTAAAGGCAAAAAAGCCCTCAGGGGGTATCCGTACTTGTGCTTGCCTATTAGAAAAAATGTTGAGGGCTTATGAAAAAGGTATATGCGATTTTTGGAGCAACAGGTGGAATTGGTTCTGTTCTGACAAAGCGGCTTTCAGGAACCGGAGACATCATCTACTTGTTGGGTAGAAACGAAGATAAGTTAGAACAACTTTCTAAAGAAGTTTCTCAACCCTACATGGTCGTAGACGCCACTGACGAAAATCTTGTTGCTCAAGTTTTAAAAAAGATTGTAGAGAAAGAAAGACGTCTTGATGGAGTTGTCTCAGTTGTAGGATCATTTTTTCTTAAGCCTATACATCTGACAACACAAAAAGAGTTTGAGGAGGTAATAAAAATCAATACCACGTCATCGTTTTGTATTCTGAAACACGCTCTAAATATTATGGAAAAAGGTTCAGTCGTCCTATCTTCCTCCACTGCTGGGCTTATAGGGCTTAGCAATCACGAGGCGATTTCAGCTGCAAAAGCAGCCGTAGTTGGTCTTATGCGCTCTGCGGCGGCTTCTTATGCAATCAAGGGCATCCGGATCAATGCCGTAGCACCAGGACTCACAAGAACAGCGCTGACTCAAACAATTACAAGTAATGAAATAGCTCTTAAAACATCTACTGCCTTTCATCCCCTTGGACGTATCGGTGAACCAGAAGACGTAGCTGCTGCCATTTTATGGCTCTTGTCTGATGAAAGTGCTTTTGTCACAGCAAGTGTGATCCCTGTTGACGGCGGACTCTCATCGATCAAACTCCGGCCGAGCGCTTGATAATTCTAAGAACACCCGCCTTGGAATTGCACCACCCATTATATTCTGGACCCGCAAGGGTTAATCCTCCTGCCTTGATCGGTTTTTTTGTATACTAGCTTAGGGCATCCAAAAACTTCAGAAAGGAGCTCTTGAATGGCGAGGTGTATAATGCCCATTTCTTAGCTTAAGCTAACAGGATGACAACTGTAGATTTAGAAAATCTGTCAACATAATTTTCAAAAATAGAGGCCGCCAGAGCAGCCCCCTACCCACTTTATTTACTAATGGTTGAGATATATTCTTAAGAAACCTTTTTAAGGATATCGGTGCGCAGAGGCGTCCATTGTTTTGTTTTAGAATTATAATAAGAAATTACCCTGGTATACCCTTTATTTGTTGGGGTTATAATTGATTCCATCTTTACTTCCTCTTCCATGCTACGAGCTAAGCCTTCGCCTTTGACAAGAAGGGTTCCGTTTACTTGTTTTTCAATTTTCCCATAAAAAACCCCTCCATCAGAACATGTAACAAAGATGTGAGTATTCCCCATAAAATCGGTATATATTTTATACTCATACTTATCTTCATGATCTCTTGCTTTTTCAGTTCCATCGTTAAGGTGCCAGGTAATGTTTTCTATCCATATCTGGCCTGATTTATTATCTTCAACTACCACCGATCCATTACCCAGCCAGCCTGGAGATACAGCACTTGGGGCAGAAACAACGTCGAGTGTGTACTCTCCAGCTTCTAAAGGATATCTTGCAGTGTTTTTCTCAATAGCTGAACTTGCTGGGGTTGGAGTTTTAGAAAAAAGAGGTGTTGCCATATTGCAAACAACTAGTAAAAAAAGTACTTTTATGATTTTCATGAGGGTTCCTTATTAAAGTTTTGAGATTTTTATAGAAAAATTTATT